>DXJA01000470.1 GCA_019056875.1 Candidatus Jordarchaeum madagascarense | reverse complement strand
TGAGGGTTGTGGTGCTCTTTGTCCCAGTGCGGGGATGCCTTGTAGGGGTTGTTATGGTCCAGGTCCGAATGTGATAGATCAGGGAGCTAAGATGATTAGCGCACTGGGCTCGATAGTAGATTATGAGTCAATTAGCCCGGAGGAACTTGTGGAGAAGGTCGGCGATGTTGCCGGCACTTTTTATAACTTCTTCCTACCATCGGGCATAATATCAAAAACTGTAAGGAAGGCGAAGTAGATATGAGTAAGGAAATTATTATTGAACCAGCCACTAGACTCGAGGGACATGCAAAAATCACAATAAAACTGGATAAGAACAATAAAGTAGAGGATGCCCATTTTAGTGTGACACTTACACGTTTCTTTGAGAAATTCCTTGAAGGCCGTTTAATGGAACGTGTAGTTCGAATAACTCCCAGGATTTGTGGCATCTGTCCAGAAGCTCATCATCTTGCATCGATAAGTGCTGTTGAGGCTGCTTGGGATATTACTCCACCCACGCCCGCATTAAAACTTAGAGATCTTATGGCACAAGCGAAACAGATTTCCAGCCATGCACTTCACTTTTATGCTTTGGCGGCGCCAGACTTTTTGGTGGGTCCTCTTGCTGAACCACAGTACCGTAATGTGGTTACAGTGATTAAGAATCTACCTGACGCAGGGAAGAAAGCAATTGAATTTATGAGAATCGGTCAGGATCTTTGCTTTCTTTTAGGTGGAAGGGCTATACATCCTGTTACATGTGTTCCCGGTGGTCAGGCTAAGTCAATTACTGAGGAAGAACGTGATGAGCAATTGAAGAGGATTGAAAGAGCTTTAGAGCTTGCCCAATTTACTGTGGATATAACTAAAAAAGTGGTAAACGACTATTTAGACGTTATAACAAAGCTGGGAGTGTTTGATTCATATTATTTGGGTCTTGCAAATGAAGGAGTACATACTATTTTCGGAGATGCTACAGTCAGAGTAATGAGCCCTGATGGTAAAATCGTTTCAGATTTTCCAAAGAAAGATTATTTGGATTACATAGCTGAGCATGTGGCTCCCCACTCATATGCAACGCACATATTCTATAAGCCGGTCGGTTATCCGGATGGAATCTGGCGTGCGGGACCTCTGGGACGTATAAATGTTGCAGATAAAATGGAGACTCCTCTGGCTCAAGAAGCTCTTAAAGAGTTTAGAGATGCTGTGGGCAGACCGTGTACTGCTACACTTGCTTATAATTGGGCTAGGATCGTTGAACTGGTTCAAGCAGTGGAAAAGGCGAAGATTCTGCTTGAAGACCCTGACATAGTGAGCAAAGACGTAAAGCTTGCGGACTTAGAGCCTAAAGAAGGTGACGGTGTAGGCATAGTGGAGGCTCCACGTGGGCTACTGATACATCATTACTGGTCTGATGACAAGGGAATATGCAAGAAGGCTAACTTGATTGTTGCTACTAATCATAACATTGCCACAGTAGAGAAGTCATTCTTGGTGACGGCTAAGCAGATATTTGAGGATAAGATTCATGAAAAGTTGAAGCTACCTGAGCCTATGATAAAAACTTAAAATAGAAGTGTCTGGAGGATAAGATAAATATGGTAGAAATTGATCCGAAGATTCTTAATCTTATGGAAATGGTTATGCGAGCCTATGATTGCTGACTCGCGTGTTCCGCGCATCTTGTTATCCTTGATAGTGAGGGTAAGGAGATTGTGAGGAAAGAGATTGTGATTGGCTCTGGTTGATCCGGTGTCTGAAACCCGGTCTGGGAAGACATCGGGGACCCCCCCCGCAGGGGGCTGCTCTCCCAATCTCTGATTGGTTTTAAGAAAAATTAACTTATAATAGTCAAAAATTTTAATGTCCTTCGAACCTTTGGCTTTAAACTAGTAAGAGAAAACTCGTTATCTGTCGTAATTTTAGGATTTTTCATTAATTTTAGTTTGTATTTTTTATATTTTGTTATCAGTTTAACTTGTTTGTTTTATTTTTTGATTATTTAATTGATATTGTAACTATTCTATTAGGAATATATGCTACTTTAACTCCTGCGATCCGCTAAAGAAAGCTTATTTTTAACGTAAGTTATTTATTGGTGAAAGGCGCTAAGTATGAATCATATTTCCGGGTTACAGAGGGTGTTGCCTTGAAGCAGTTTAAGGTCGTTGTGGCTGGGCCGCGGGCTAGCGGCAAAACGGAAATGATCTCAAGGTTTGCTGAATTGTTTGGCGGAATAGAATCTATTCGTATGGAGTCCAATGGATCTACTGTTTGCATGGACTATACTTATTGCGATGTGGAGGATTCGCGGTTTCACATCTATGGAACTCCGGGTTCTGATCATTTTTCGGCGGTTAGAAAATCTTTGGCTAAGGGTATGGACGCTTTAATTATAATGGTGGATGGTAGTGATCCTGAATCCTTTTCAAAAGCACGTGAGATTTACGAGGAACTTAATGAAGATAGAGAGGTGCCTACTATAGTTGCAGTGAATAAGAGAAGTTCGGAGGAAAATTCTTTAACGAGTGAAATTAGTAACGTGTTGAGAGTTTCTTATGAGCCAGTTGTGAGTATTGATGCTAAGAGTGGTGAGGGGCTAGATGTTCTTTTTTCAGAGACTGCCAAAGCTGTCTGGGGTTCTCAATCTATAGTACGAGATACCTAAAGCTTTTTAATCCCTTTTACCTTATAGCAAACCTATAATTAAGTTGGATTATCTTTAAGTAACTCAGTGTTTAGTAATGGATGTGAGCTAAAATGAGGAATAAAAAGCTAATTGGTGTACTACTAACTTTGACGATTGCACTGACCTTTTCAGTATTCTTCGTCATGCCTTTGGGAACTACTAGTGCTAATGTCGCTTTGAATCCTTATGCTGCTAATATGTACAATTCCCAACTCAATACTAATGATATTGATGCTAAACAGGGTCCTTTCAACCTTACCGTCAAGTTTAAAACCTATTATATTCAGGAAAGCGGTGATCTAATGATGTTCGTGGTTATAGCTTCTACTTCTTCTGGATTAAAAACTGGGATAGTGCTGGGGAACGGAACCACAGGATGGCATTTTAAAGGTGTTGATTGGTACACACCGAGTATTAGTTTTGATAATCTCGATGAAAATGCTACCATATTCATATATGGTGGTCTAATGAAGAACGTGTGGCCGAGTGGTTGGCGTACCGTTGATGAGTGTTTCGGATTAGTCGGGGCATTCAATCCATTGAACAATATAACTAATCGTACCAATCTTGCAACCGCAAACGGAAACTTTCATATGATTTTAGTCTTAGATGCCATAACTTCATAGGTAGAAACAAGTGTACTTAACATAGCGATTCTAGAAAACCAAAAACCTTGGATTGATTTATAGTTATTAGCTTATAATCTATCTAAAAAATATTCCGACGCTGTCTATTGTTTAGCAATGGGTTACTTTCCCTATTTTTTCTCTTCTATTTTTCGAAGAGTCCTATCTGCTTCAGTTGTGATTCTTGTTGTTGCATCGGCTATCTTTCTGATTGCTTCTTCGATATTACCTGAAACTATGCTTGCTTCTGTTTCCTCTATTAGTTTAAGGGCGTGAGAGAGAAGTTCGGATTTTGTGACATTTACTGCTATACTCGCTTCACGAATAATCTCATCCAATATCCACCAAATTATCTCACGTGGTTCGGGTTCCTTATTATCGCTCAAATAAGCTGAATACCTTGTTAGTATAGATGAGAAAATAATCGAGAGTGTCTTCATTTTTTCTGCAAAACAATAGATTTCAAAATCTTCCATTAAAAACACCATTCCTATTTTTCAATAATCATGTTACTATTCAATATTTGATTTCTAAATTCTTTATTGACTTCCTATTCTTCTTTAATTCTTTTCCCCGACTTGAGCATAAGTTTACTTGGTTTTTTGCGCTAGGCGCATAAACCATTTTCTCCATCTCTCAAGGGTCTCTTCGCCGCCTCCTAGTGCCTTGATCATAAAACCTGTCTTGTAGGCTATAAGCGTTAGAGTTGAGAATTTCGTTTTCATAATAAACTTGAAGAGGAAAATTATTATGTTGGCGGCGCCGTCAAGCAATTTCCACATATTTGATCCGGCAAAAACATCCTCAGACATGCCAAAATACAGGGCTCGTCGTATAAAATGCTCTTTTGACATGCGCTCTGGAAACATTTTATGGTCAACTACTGCGTCTGGAGTATAAATTACCCTGTAACCGGCAGCCCTCACTCTTAATCCCAGATCCGTGTCTTCACCAGAGTACAAACCGCCGTATTTTCTAGTGATATCCTCATTTAGAAAATTGATTTTTTCCATCACAGTTCTACGTACCGCCATATTGCAACCATAAGGATTTAGCGATTCGGCACGCAGATTTTCAGTTCTTATCGCTAGTATCGGATAGATAGGGGGTTCCAGCCATTTCGGAACTTTTGTATAAAATAGGGGGAGCACTTTTCCAGTTACAAGGCCGATTTTAGGAGTTTCCTCAAAAACCTTAACTAGGTTTGCTATCCAGTTTTGATGAACTATGCAGTCATCATCCGTGGACACTATAATTTCTCCTTTGGATTTCCGCATTACCGTATTCCTAGAACCGGTGTTTCCCATTTCCGTTTCATTTCTAGTAACGTGAAGTTTTTTATTCTTTCCAAACTTTTTTTTCAAGAATTCGTATGTTCCATCTGTTGAGGCATCATCCACTACCCAGACATCAAAATTCGGGTAATTCTGCTTCAAAATACTCTCCAAACACTCGGTTACATCGTTCTTTCGGTTAAATGCACACAAAACAACGGAAACGGATATCGCCATTTGCAAATCTCCTCATAGTATTTGAAAATTCTACTTTCGTATTAATAATAACTATCTTTAAACCTTTTTCTTAGAAAGATTTACTTTCTGGATATTAAGCAGAAATGATAACTTTCTTTCAACGTTCTCATACAAATTTTTGTCCCCTCTTACACTGAAAAGAGACACAATAATACTTTTTTAATCTAAAATTTTATAATACAAATCACTGTTCTACTAGGTCGAGTTGCTATTCTCTGTATTTGAACAGAAAAGTAAATTTATGGGATTTAATATTATGTAGATTCTAAATCGCAACTTGTACGGCGTTCACAATTTAATTAATATGTTTAATTTGACATAGCTTTTATAATAGTTTCTGAAACTAAAAAATTGAATACCGTTGTTTAATAGATTATTATAGGGTAGTTCGTCATGATTCTATCAGTAGTTATTCTGACCTATAATAGAAAAGACCATGTGCTTGATTCTGTAGAGAGTGTAATGCGCCAAAATTTTGATGGTGATTATGAAATTATTGTGATTGATAACTGGTCTGAAGATGGAAGCTTTGAGGAGTTAAAATCGAAATTTTCGGACTTTTCAAATGTTAAAATTGTAAGGCCTTCCAAGAGGATAGGAATTGCAGCCGCGAGAAATTATGGGCTTCAAATCGCTGATGGGCGGATAGTGATATTTATTGATGATGATTGTGTTGCAACAAGATCATGGTTGAAAGAAATTAACAGTGTCTTTGAAGATGGAAGTGTTGGATGTGTTGGCGGTAAAATAAGTCTACTAATGGTGGGAACTGATAAGCCTAGGTGGCTTGGAAAGGATATCTATGGAATTCTGGGCATCACGAGTTGGGGGGAAAAGAGTAAGGATATATACTTTCCAATCGGAGGAAACTTGGCCATTAAAAAAAATCTAGCACTCAAAATTGGGGGATTTAAAGAGCAACTAGGCCCCCATGGGGTTAAGGTTTTTGGGGAGGAGATTAGCATAAGTAATAGAGTGCGAGAATCGGGGTACAGAGTCATTTATGCTCCAAAAGCCGAGGTTCTCCATAAGGTTTGGAAGGAACGCATAAATATTGAGGATCTGATTAAAAGGGCTTATATGATAAGTGTTGGTGATTATTATCTTTACGGTAGAAATCTCGGTAAAGTTATAATTGACGTAGGAATTATGCTTGCATCTTTATCGGGATACCTAGTGTTTTGGAGACCGAACCTCTTATGCCATTTCTTCTATGCCGCCGGATACCTTGTTCCAGCACTTATCAGAAAAGAATCCTTGGAAACATTAGAAAATACGATAAAAAATTGGAGAAAAATTACGAGGAGAAAATAAAGTTGATAAGCTTACCATTGGCGCTAATTGTGGTTTATATCTTTTTAGGAATAATTCTATTGATAATACCTCTGATTTATTTTTTTACTGCTTTAATTTCTCTTTTTAAAAAAAGGAGAAAAGTAATAGAAAAAAAAGATTTGCCGACAGTTACGGTAATTGTTCCGTCTTACAACGAAGAGAAAAGTGTTAAACGCGTTTTGAAAGGACTGCGTGATTTAAACTACCCACGAAACAAAATCGAGTTCGTTTTCGTTGACGATTCAACTGACAGCACCTTTAAAATTATTGAAGAAGCTACAAAAGATTGGGAAAACGTGAAGCGGATAAAACATGAAAAAAGATTCACAAAGGCTTACGGTTTGAATGAAGCATTATCCATTTCAAAAGGAGAATTTGTAGTGGTATATGATGCAGATTGCAGTATGGGCTCAGATTCGATAATGAACCTTGTCAAGTACTTTGACAACTCTGAGGTTATGGCGGTTCAAGGGAGATATGAGGCGGAAAGGCGTAACTTTCTTGGTCGGGTAATTGATCTTGAATACACTCTGTGGCAGGGAGGACAACTGGTTGCCACCCCTGCTTTAATCGGCTATAACTGTGCTGTGAGGCGTTCTTACCTTGAGAAAACCGGGGGATGGGATCCTGAAATGTTAGCTGAGGATCACGAATTATGGTATAGAATTTACGTTAACGATTATAGAATAGTTTACACGGATGAGCTAGGAGTAAGGGTGCTTGAGTCGTCGTCTTTCAGAGATTTTGTCCGGCAGAGAAGAAGATGGAGCAGAGGTTCAGACCAGGCCACTGCAAAGTATAGCCATATGCGTCTGAAAATGTTTCCAAAACCTCGAATACCCAACCTCTTATCATTCTCCTCTAGATACATTGCTCCCTCCCTAAACGCGGTGTGCCTAAGCTTACTACCAATATCGCTAGCTCTCGGCATACTCTACTCTGAACTTCTACCTCTATTCTTCATTCTTTTGGCCCCCATCGTTTTTATTAGCCTAGGAGCTCTTCTATTTTGTTCAAGACTTGGAAAGCCTGGTGCCTGGTTGTATTTAGCGCCATTATCTTTTTTGGTTCTTTACCAGAATATTTTGTTCTTTAGGGTTAGAAAAAAGGAGGTAGAGTGGGAAAAAACTCAAAAATAAAAGAGGGTACGTGAATAGTACTTATCAAGGCATTATAGTAGGAGCGCCCAAATTACCATTCAATTAAATAAGCTCATCTGGTGTTTGGCTATAGTGTTTGGAGGTTCATAACTTGCCAAAAGTAAGTTTGTTAAAAGTAAGGAACATAGAAGATACCGTTAGAAAGGGAATTGATCTCATCGGTGGGATAGATGTAGATCGGGGTGACCAAATAGTAATCAAACCGAACGTAGCGTACCACAAGGATCCTTATGGCAATATTAACACAGATTTACGCGTTCTTGATGCTGTCATTCGTGTAGCCAAGGAACACTCAAAAAATGTATTAGTTGTGGAAACCGACAGTACCTCTAACCCCGCCGAGATAAGAATGGAGCAGAGCGGGACAATGGGTGTTGTAAGAAAAAATGATGTTCCATTTCTCAATCTCACCAACGATGAAATAGTAGAAGTGGACGTAAAAAAGGGAAAAATTCGCCTACCCAAAACCGTGCTGGACGCTCCTTATTTCATAAATGTACCAAAACTCAAGACACACGAGCTCACAGTAATCACAGTGGCCCTTAAAAACCTATACGGGTTACTTCCCGAAAAAAGTAAAGCCGCTTTTTATCACCCCATTCTCGAGGAAATAATTCCACTGATAAACCTAGCCGTAAGACAGGATCTCATCGTAGTAGACGGAATAATAGGAATGGAAGGCAGGGGCCCCATAGTCGGCACTCCCGTAGAGATGAACGTACTACTCTGCGGCAGGGACCCGGTTACCGTGGACTCTGTTGCAGCGCACATAATGGGACTTAAACCCGAAAAAATAAAGACCATCGTTAGAACTCATCAGGGCGGAATTGGTGAAATCGACCTCCCCAAAATCGAAATAGTGGGAGAGAAACCCAAATCAGTCACCAAAAAGTTTAGAGGACCAGAACTCTCGGTCATGGGAATAGCAAAAGACGGCACAGCCACATTAAGAATGTTGGTTCTGCCCAGTAAGAGTAAAAGGATGCCGGGCGTTAAAGAAGTCGGAATCGGGGTGATTGGAGCGGGCAAAATCGCCGAACTCCTACACTTCCCAGGCTACAGTAAACTTGAAAACGTGAGACTAGACGCCGTCGCGGATCCCAATGAAGAAAGACTTATGGAAATCCAAAAGAAGTTCAACGTTAAAAAAGTCTACACTGATTACCATGATCTTCTGGCCAATAAGAAAATAGATGCGGTTTCCATATGCACCCCTCCAGAACTCCATAAAACCATAACCATCGAAGCCCTGGAAAACAGAAAACATGTCTTGTGTGAAAAACCCCTAGCAACCAGCTCCAACGATTGCTACGAAGTCATGGAAGCCCTCAACGGAACAAAAAAATTTGTCATGCCCGCCTTCAATTACCGTTTCACACCAAGCGTAAGACTGGCAAACGAAATCATATCACGCGGAAAACTCGGAGACCTAAAAGAAATAAAAGTACTCTTCAAAAGCGACCAGAGAACCTGGAAATCCGTAACCCCCTTCAGATTCAAAGAAAAAACCGGCGTCATATCCGACCTAGGCCCCCACTCCCTCGACATGCTAAGATTCCTATGTGGGGAAATCGAAAAAGTAGAGAACGCCCAGGCTATTGCAGAAAGATATGGTGTCTATGACAACGCAGATTTGACTTTTACCATGGAAAACGGCGCATCGGCGAACATTGAATTGAGTTGGTTTGGAGACAGTATAATACCATCATTCCCCTGGGAAATGACAGGAAAAAAAGCCTCGTTAAAATTAGACATTTTAAGATCACCCTTCTCCATAAAATTAAGAAGAAAAGGCGAAAAAAGAGAAACGAAATATGCCCTGGAGCCGATTTTTAACACTCTAATGAGCCTCTTAACCGCGGTGGTTCGTCGAACTCATGTTTCTTATTTCGCTGAGATTGATTACTTCGTGCAGTGTGTAGCCAACAACACGCGTCCTCAGGTCACAGTGCGAGACGGAACTCGTTGTGTTGAAGTTATGCAAGAAATAGCGAAAAAACTTGGGTAAACTTAAGTGTTTCTTATTAGAAATTTTGCGAATCGGCCGAGTTTGGCTTCTCTCATTTTATCATACTACTTAGTCTTGCTAAAACCTTACACGTTTGGGTTCA
>DXJA01000469.1 GCA_019056875.1 Candidatus Jordarchaeum madagascarense | reverse complement strand
CCCATACGGCTCAATAATTTAACAGTTTAACATATAATTAAAAGTTTAATTAAAAAAACAAATTGAATTGTTTTTATAAATTTAATGGCAGCCTTATTAAGGTATGTAAAAAAAATTATAACTAGCTTATGCTTATGATTTTGAAATTAAATATCCTTCTTGATAATTTAATAGGAACTTTTAATTGCAAAAAATTTTTAATTTTGAATTTAGTAAGTATACTACAGAATAAATAATTATTTTGAAAATAGAGAAGATCGGTGAAAAATATTGATTCACGCAGTCTACATCCTCTCAAATGAAGGCACACAGATATTCGTCAAAGAATACTCCAAAAACAACGTAAACCTCAAAGAACTCACCAACTTCGTCACCGCAATATCCGATTTCTCTACCGTATTCACAGAAAAAAAGAAAGACAGCGACTTCTCCTCGTTTGTTCTGGGCGAAAACCGATTCATATTCCAAAAAGATAAAGAATTCACAATAATAGCAACTGTAGACGCCGAACAAGACCCATCCGACGTCTCAAAATTCAAAAAAATCTACAAAAAATTCCTCGAAAAACGCGAAGCCATAATTAATGACGGGAAAACAAACAATAATGAAATACAAAACTTCGAAAACGAAATCCACAAAATAATTGAAGGAGACAACAACGGCTTAATAAACTTCCAAGCCATAGAAGACCTTCTCTGGAACAAAGAAAGAAATTAGTAAAATAATCCCAAAAAACAGAACGCTGAGAAAAAAGCATTAAAACTGTGCCCTAAAAAAATCCTGAAGCTTTGAAAATGAGGGGGAAACAACCAATAAAAAGGCCACAGGTACGGCTCAGATATCCAGATTCAGTATCCCACTTCTAACAATTGCTCTCGATAATAAACGCGCTGTTTTTAAAGGCTCAGGAACCGATCCCTGAAGAGTGAACTTATTAACAATCCTAACCGCTTCCTCCTTACTTAATCCCAGATAACGCACAAATATCTCATAACCCGTTCGAAGAGAAACCGGCTCCCTCGTACCAAGCCTATTATAAAGTTCCATCCGCTCCTCCCAATCATCAAAATACTCCTTAAAATACCTCTCCAGTCCTTCAGACTCCTCATAAGTCACACATACCAGAGGCACTCCCAGTTCACCGTAAACCCTGTCCAAATCCACAATATTAAACCAACTAATCACACAACCATTTAAAAACACAAAATTAATATCACTCCGCCCCAGACTCCGGTAAACCTCAACCACTCCCTCAGTAGCATCCAAACCACCCACGGTAACAGTGGAAAAGGCAAACCCATCAATCTCAAGATCACCCCGCATAACCACTCCCGCAAGAACAGACCTCTTACTCACACCCTTAACAAAACTCTCCGCAATACCCAAAACTCTAACACCCATCTTCAAGAAACAAACCCCAAAACAAAAGAAACACCAAACAAAAATAAAACTTTTCACCAACAAACAAAAAGCACCTAAAAAATCAAAAACCCCTTTAAGACGTTGAAGTCACAATCCTAGTTAATGCATTCTTAGCATCCCAAGCATTATAATAGGTCAAAAAATAATCTCCTTCCCCATAGAATTTCTGAGCCTCCCTAACCTTCTCCTCCGCCAAATTCAACAGTTTAGAATCCTTATCCGGATCACCCCTCTTAACCCCCGGCGGAGAAGGAGCCTCCCTCTCCTCCAAACTATGCAATAAAACCAGCTTAACAATGAAAAGCTCCAGATTAGCCCGAGCCATCCAAGCCTCCAGCTTCAAACCATCAGCATCATTCACTAATCGGGCCCTATCAATGTGGCTAAGAACTTCCCCCAGTAACTCTAACATAGAACCACCAAACACCGATTCAAACAACATATCAAGATAAACACGATAAGAAAATAAACCATATAAAAATTACTTAAAAAACACCAAAAGAAGAATTTAACCTCTCTATTTTAGCACAACCTTAATAAATCAATCAGTGGAAAAATACCCAACTTATACACAAAAAACAAATATTATACCATAATTATATATTACCTAAAGACAAAAACTTAAATGGAAAGCAAAAAAGTGAGTAAAATAGAAACAAACCAAATCAAATCTCTGAACCATTAAGAATGGTAGTGGAAAAAATGTCCAAAGAACTAATGTACAAAATAGCACTATTAGGAGACGGAGCAGTCGGCAAAACAAGCCTAATAGAAAAATTCATCACCGGAAAATTCGAAAAAGACTACCGAATGACTCTAGGCACCAATATATTCTCGAAAGTCGTTAACATTAACGACGCTTCCGTAAAGCTCATCATCTGGGACCTCGCCGGTCAACCCCATTTTAAACATGTCAGAGCGGGATTTTATTTGGGCACCGTTGGTGCTTTGCTGGTTTATGATATTACTCGTAGGTCTACTTTGGAGAATCTTGATAATTGGAGGTCTGAGATGCTGAATAATAGTGGTGATGTTTCGTCTTTGGTCGTGGTTGGTAACAAGTGTGATCTGGATGGTATGCGGGAAGTTAAGAAAAGTGAGGGAGCGGGTTTTGCAAAGAATTTAGCTGCCCCCTTCTTTGAGACCTCGGCTAAGGCGGGCAATAATGTGGAAGATGCTTTCGTAGCCTTGGCTAAAGGCATCATCGAGAACAAAGGTTTTTAATTCTCTATTTCGACTTTTTCGTTTTAGGATTTTTGTGAGGGTATATCCTCATTTCATGCTTTGGATTTTTTTGTGGTACTCGTTTTGCTGATTTGTTTTTGGTGTTTGGTTAAACTTTATTTTGGTGTTATGCTTATTATTAGGTAAGAGTTTGGAAAAGATTTTAGGCTTCTTGTTTGTTGTTTTGATGGGTTTTGTGCTGGTTAAATTTGGTTTGTTAAAATTTGTCAGAGGTTATTTGAGTTGGTATCTGAAAAGGAGTATGTGTTGAAGGTAGTTTTGGTTGGTGATGATGGGGTTGGTAAAACCAGTATTATTCGTAGGTATGTTCATGGCCTTTTTGATGAGAATTTTCAGGTGGCTGTGGGTACGCGTATTTTTTCTAAGGATTTGGTTTTTGAGGGTAAACGTGTTACTTTGAGTATCTTTGAGATTGGTGGTCAGGAGAAGTTTAGGTTTGGGGAGAATATTCTCTATAAGGGTTCTGAGGGGGGCGTAGTGGTTTTTGATGTTACTAATGAAAATAGTTTTCAGAGCTTGGATGATTGGTTTGGTCAGATTGAATCGAATTTAGATGTGAAGGTGCCTTTAATTCTCGTTGGTAATAAGTATGATCTTGGCGTTTTTCGCAAGTTGCAAAAAGAGGCGATTCTTGATTATGCCTCAAATCGAGGAGTTGAATACTTGGAATCATCTGCCAAAACTGGTAAAAATGTAATATATCTTTTTCAAAAACTAGTCCAAAAAATTCTGGCTTCTCCAAAATACAGCTCATGAGTAATTTACTCTAATAATCGCCTTCTTCGTTGCTAATTCTACTTTCTCTCTTTTATGTCTTCGGAATTTTTTATTTTGAACTTGAATCTTATTTTATTGATTTGATTATCTCTCGGATTAGGGCTTTGAATATTTTTTCTCCTTTTTGTGGAGTGGCTTTTCTGGGGTCACCTATCACCCCCGATTTGGAATAGTTTATGGTTTTCCACCCGTCGGGAAGTTGTCTTTCTGATTGGGGGTCAAGCGGGGTTACGTATTTAACTATTTCATCGGTTATTTTTTCTCTTCTAACTAAACTGGGTTCAAGATATAACATCAGGGAGGTTTCGATTTCACACGCGTGACAGATTCCGCCTATTTCTGTTTCCCTTATATCCGCTATTATCTCTATTAGAGAGTCGAACAAATCAATGAAAGTTGTTTTTTCATTTTTCAAATTTCTAAGTGTTGCCGTGTTACCTCCATGAGTGTTGATAATAATCACTCTTTGATAGCGTTCGAGTAGGGATTCGCATATCCCTTTCACTGTTCTCAGTAATGTTTCTGGCTGGATGCTTATTGTTCCGGGAAAATCTGCGTGTTCAAATGATACTCCATATTTTAACACTGGTACTGAATCAATTTTCAATTCAGCAGCTAGGGCTTCACATAATCTTTGTGCAATTAGACTGTCTGTACCCAGAGGAAGGTGGGGGCCGTGTTGCTCTGTGCTACCAACTGGCAATATGACTGATTTCAACTATTTTCCCTCTTAGACTCTCGTAGAACTCTATAAGTGAGAACCAAGCAACTGCCTACATTTTCACTACTAACCAGTTCCAGATTTAAGCCCTCTGATACTCTGTTGAATCCTCGTCCCTCAACCAAGGTTACTGCTTCTATTCCGCCGACGATCACTGGCGAGATTGCGATTCTTATTTCGTCCACCAGTCCTTTGCTTAGCATTCCCCAGTTTAGATTTCCTCCTCCCTCAAGCATCAAGTTCCTGACACCCAGGTCGTAAAGCTTTTTCAGGAGGAGTTCTAGATCTACGTTTTCTCCATCTCCACACACAAGTATTTTTACTCCTTTTTTCTGCAGATTAGAGGTTCTTTCTTGGGGAGCTTTTCTCGTCACGGCGATGAGGGTTTCAACTTCTGGTCTTACCGTGACTACTCTGGCGTTGGGGGGTGTTCTAGCTTTACTATCCACAACTACTCTTATGGGGTTTTTACCCTCTTTTGAGGTAAGTTTTGAATCGTCAAGAAGGATGGTGTTTATCCCAACCATAATGGCGTCAACCTGGGATCTAAGATTGTGTACCCGTTTCCAATCCTCTTCATCGGATAGGGCAGAGTCGCCTCCTCGAGTTGCTATTTTTCCATCGACACTCATGGCTGCGTTCAGAATAACATAAGGCTTTCTCAATATGGATTCCCCCTATATGTCCTCTCTTTCGTACACCTTTTTACCCTTAATATAAACAGATTCGATATTTTCTGACTTTGCCCTGTGAACAACCGAATGATAAATATCGTGGACGGGTCTCATATTTGGGGCATCCAGATTTAGAACTACAAAATCTGCTCTTCGTTCCTTCTCTATCCATCCGGACTCTAAGTTAAACACCTCAGCGGGTTTCACTGTAACCATTTCGATAATTTGCCGGGAGTGTAAAGAGTTCTTACCGTATCTCCCTCTGAGGGATTTTCCTAAAAACTCCATTTCTCGGAAAAGGTCTAGAGAGTTAATCATGGCATTATCTGTTCCCAAGCAAACATTCGCTCCCGATTTTACCAGCTCTTCTACCGGGGGAAAACCCACACCGAAGTAAGCGTTTGCACGTGGACAACAAACCACGTTTCTACCCTTTAATAATTTTATGTCCTCTTCGTCCGCATGGGTCAGATGCACCAAAACATCCGCCTCTAAAACATCTATGGCTCTCCTAACGTCTGAAACGCCAAACTTCTCATAAGCAATTTTTCTCTCGGCTGCAGTCTCCGAAGCGTGTACAGCAACTAATTTATTATTCTTTTTACACTTTTCTGAAATTTGTTTTAACTCCTCGTCATTGTAAATATTTGTGGAACTCAACCCAACTCCATCCACCATTGGAATTAGTTCATCCAAGAAGGTTTCTTCGTTTGTTCGGCCAAGTTTTATAGTCCTGATGGGTAAATCCTTTGTTACCTTGTCTAATAGGCTAATTCCTCGTATTCCACTTTCCCTAAAATCAACAAAAGTAGAGGTGCCCGTGGATAACATTTCTAAACACGCGTCTCGAATTCCCGAAAGTAACTCTTCCTCGGAAGCATCCGCTAACAGTCTATGTTTTAGCCCATGGGGTGGTTCCACCACTTCCTCAATGGTGTGATTGTACCCCATCTCTTTAGCAAAAGAGTCTCCTACGTGAGTATGAGCATTTATGAATGTGGGGAGAATAAGACAATCCTCAAAAACCGAATAAACACGGGTGTTCGGGGATTCATTTGAAATTTCTTCAAAATAGCCCTCCGCGGAAATTGTAATATACACCTCTTCAAGTAGCTCTAGTTCCCTTCCCGCTAGGCAGAAATCCGTGTAAATGGTATAGGACATGGTCTAAAGCATCTCTTCTTCGTTAAGGATGATTACCTCATCCGTCTTTTTATCCCTAATCAGTGAAAGGCCTTCGTTAGCCCTTGACAGAGCATCTAAGGCATTCTTACCAAAACCGATTCCCGCTTTAAGATTCATATTCATACTGGTCTCAAACCTGTTGAATATCTCTTCAAAGTCACTCTTATTTAACCCGTTACAAACCGAAACAAAATTGTCTCCACCATTAAAAAAGAGTAGAGCACCCTTATCCGCAAACATTCTCATAAGAACCGCGGTAGAGGAATAGATCAGATAAGTACTCTGATACGCTGATTCACGGTCGGTCACATGTAGCGTGAACCCATTTATGTCTATGTGGGCAATCTGAACATACGCCTTTCCACTGTTACTATCCGTTCTATGTGCTACGATTGATTTTCTGGTTTCGGATTGGGCACTACCACTATTTTGGAGCGCCTTTGTAGCCAGCACTTGTGCTTCGAAAGGCGACTCGGCTGAACCTATGCCCATACTAATAGAAACCGGATATCTTCGAGCTACGCTTCTCAATATCACTTCATGTTCCTTAATAGACATCCCATTTGAAACAGCGAGCATATTATCAAAACGGTTAAAGAAAACCAGCCCCCTCTCCAGGGCAAACATTCTTTGGAGATCAGCGTAGATATCAGCTTGTAATATCTGTAAATCGGACTCGCGATCCACTCCTAAGAGTTCTGTCCAAGGACCGTAATTATCAAGCTGTATCAGAGTCAATTGAATCATACAAACGCGCCTCTACGCTATATTTCGAATCCTATTTTAGCCGCCTAACCATTTTTACAGCTGCCTCGACGGACCTCTTCGCGTACTCCTCGATTCTCTCAGTTGCTTCCGCCCTAGTCTCTCCTGGTCCGGATACACCCAATGAAACCGGTTTATTATATTCTAAACCAAGGTCCATCATTTTTCGTGCTGCGTGCTGAGCCACTACCTGGTCATGGTCTGTGTCTCCCTTAAGAATGGCTCCAATCGTAACCACCGCATCAATATTCTCCATTTCAAGAAGCTTCTTAATAGCAAGAGGCATATCAAAGGAGCCAGGCACCTTAAACACTTTTTCAACAGTAGCTCCCAGAAACTCAGCATGGGCAAGCGCTCTTTGAAGCATCAAATAAGTTATGTCGTAATTAAATTCTCCAACCACAATACCCAGTCTCACTTTTTCATCCATAACAATTCCTCACATCACGGTTTTAGAGGTCCCACATCCGGGTGGCCCTGTCTTAAACCCTGGCCCGCATGACCAGTCAACCACTCCCTTTCAAACAACAATCTTAGCACATTTCTAGCGTGTTTCCGGGCACGATCCTCACACATAGCCACCAGTTCCGCTGGTGTATCCGCCTCATCCTCGTAAACAAAGCACTCTACAATATGCTTGTTCGTCAGGATTTGCGTCCCTATTATGCCCAGCGAAGCTTGATGGGCGCACTGCTTATCGATAGGTTCTGGTCCCGGCATTCCGAAAGCAATAACTATTTCGCAATCATACTCCTCAATCAACTTTTTAGACGCCACAGGAAGATCTTTCACCCCGGGAACAGTGTACCTAATTATGTTAATCTTTGAGCTGTTATCCTCCAATTCCTTAATTGCAACCTTAGCCATATCATAACGCGCAAACGTTGTGTCAGCAACACCCACGTTCACTCTAACCATGCTCAGACCTCTTGAAATACTCGTCAATTATCTCCTCGCCACTTAAATAAACTAAATTATGCTTTCTAGCATACTTTTTCGCTTCGTTAAGGGAAAGCGCCTTTCCCGTTTTTCCATCAAGCATCTCACAGAGGACAGTTACCGGATTTAACGAACCAATTTCCGCTAAGGATACGGTTAACTCTGTATGCCCCTGACGATTTTTCAACAAACCCTCCGTTGCTAACAATAGATGCACATGGCCAGGGGACCGGAAATTCTTCCCCAGTTCCTCCTTCCAATTGTTGTCACTGTTACCATTATGTGTACTCTTCCCCAAATAGCCTAACTCTCTGATGGTTAGGGCGCGATCCTTATCAGTTACTCCCGTGAATGTTTTTCTGTGATTGACGGTCACCGAGAACGCTGATTTCTCATCGTATGGAATGTCATTGGGAATTAGTGCTTCTAGAACCCTGTAATTATTGTAGCATGATCGAAACAGGTCGTGGAGGAAGGGTAATTCCCAGCGGTGCCAGATTTCTGGATGAACCGCAACGCAGATTAAGCCACCAGCATCATGTCTCATTCTGAAAACGTCTTCTGGTATAACCTGCTCTGCTAACTTTACCAGATCCACTTCTTCTTCTCTGCCTTCTCTATCGTAGATTAAGATGAATTCACCTTTTGCCAAACTCTCTATTGCTTTGCGAATATTTTCTGAGGGCATATTAGGCCACCTAGATTTCGATGAAACTACACACAATCCCACATATAAGAGTTGCTACTAAAAAATGAGTAACTGTTTCCTTCTAAAAAGTACAAAAAATAGCCCAAACAACCAAAAAATAAACAAAAATAAAAAACTTCCTAAAACCCAAAGACCAAAAACCAAAACAATGTCCAAAAACAGAAAAGTAAAAAATAAAAAATTACTTTGATTTAATGGACTTATTTAGCAATGCTACCAACTATTGTCACAGCAGAACTAATAACTGGGAATAATTTACCACAAAAGAAAGTAGAATAAAAATAAAGAGTAGGAAGAAAAGTGGTTTTGATTTTTGTTTTTAATCTGCTTTTACCTCTATTTTGATTGCGTCGTTGGGGCAAATGTCGGTGCATTTGTTGCATGATGTGCAGAATAGTTCAAATGAGGGCATGATTACCCAGTTTTCTGGTTCTTTGTAGCGTTCCCTATTGGTTGCGACAAGAACGAAAACTGTGCTGGGGCAGACTTCCAAGCATTTTCCACAGTCTTGTGGTTGGGGGCATTTATCTTCAAGCCAGTAGACTTTAACTTTTCCTGCCATCTACCACTCCTCCCTTAATGCCGGGATATCCTCTCTTGGTATTAGTGTGATTGCGTTTTCAGGGCATTCGGCTCTGCATACTCCGCAACCGAAGCACTTGAACTGGTTGATGTGGGCTCTGCCCAGTGTGACTTGGAGGTTTATCGCTCCGAATTGGCAGCGGGTAACACATTTGCCGCATCCTATGCACTTGTCGATGTCGACGTCTGCTACGTAGTGTCCTTTAAGGAAGTGTTTTATATCGAAGTCTATTCTTGGTCTTAGGGCTATGCATTCGGGGTATTGGCAGTTACACATTGCGAATGCTAGTGGTAGGGGTGTGCCTGCTATTGTGTGAACCAGCCCTTTTTCGTCGCATTCGTCTAGGAATGCTATTCCTTCCTCCACGGTTAGTCTTTCAACTCCTTTAGGTGCGTGGTCTACGTATCCCTCCACGGTCTCTCCGTGTAATCCTAACGGCATGCAGGTGTATACTTTCTCGTTTCGATTCATGCGGCGACAGGGGCACATCACTCGGTAAATGTCTCCGGCGATTTCCACAATCTTTTTTGCTTCTTCGAGGGTGATTACCTGCCCCATATGGCCTTCGGGAAATACTCGTTCTGGTCCTTCGTCTTTTTGTATCATGTCTTCTATCATCTTTTTTGTTGGCTCCAGCAGATTCGGGTCGTTTATAACATCTGCTAACATTTTCGCTGCGTCGCCGTAGACCTTGTCGATTAGTTTCCAGTGATCCAGTTCCCACTGCTCGTATCCTAGTTCTTTTGCCAATTTTACGGAAAGATTTCTTTCATTCAGGTACCATCTCTTACCGTCGCCGTGCTTGTAACAAAACTTGCACAAAAATTTTCACCTCATGAACATATAATAAAACTGTTTGAAGATATTTTATAATAATTATGCGTTTTCATATTATAATTTTCTTTGCTTAAGATTATTGTGCTTGACTTTCTATACCTAAAAATTAGATTCTAAAATACCTTTTGGTGGACGGTGGGGTTACCTAAAAGTTCTAAAATCCAAGCTTATTTATTTGACAGGTTGATTATTCTACTATTTCCGATTGCATTGGTTTGCCTTTTTTGTCGTAAACGTGTAGGTCCTGATAGTTGCGATAGGGAAATGTTACAATAATATGGACAAAACCGAAATTAAACATGGAGTTAAGATCCTGAGTTGAGGGTCTACCCGAGCCAGAAGGATGGGAATGAATACTTCCTACCAGTGAGAAATCGAATGGTAACATGTGAGGATGGAACTGTGCTAATCCTTTCCCATAAACACTTGCTGGAGCCAGAATAATTTCAGTAATTGCATCTCCCTCTGCTCTTAGAAGACCGATGAATTCGCGCGGGTGGACATTTCTACAGGCCTCTAGAACACCCTCTACAACCTTTCTCTTAATTTTAACTTTCGAAATATTGTATTCTTTGGATTCATTAACCCCCAGAATCTTTTTCAAGAATCGACTCATTTACAGCATCTCTTATAGAATGTAGTTATTTATTTGAGAAATATTCTGCCGAAAAATCAATGAACTTACGGTAGAAGTCTCTCTAGGTTAATAGAGGAGATGATTGCTGTAAGATATAAAATTTTTCAATATTTCATCTATTTTTTCAAAAATACGCGGATTCTCAAAAAATTTATATCCCCTTCTGTAAAAATTACTATTAAGACAAACCAAGATTCACAATTCAATTAAATCCCCCTTAGACCAACACGCAATAACAGGGTTATCCACTTGAAACAACCTTTAATAATTTTGTTGCTCATAACTAAACATAGAATTATATCCTTTTTAAGAAAAAATTCAAACTTGAAAAATTGTGTTATGATAAATTTTTGGTAGGTGATAAAAAATATGCCGAAGAATTGGAGAGGCGAACTTGAAGGCCTATTAAAAATCATGGAAGACGCCGACCCAGATATTGAGGCTTCTGCTATAGTAAGGACTGACGGCTTAGTAATGGCTTCCGCTCTACCGAAAAGCGCAGATGAAGGCTTAATCGCGGCCATGAGCGCCGCGCTCCTCAACATAGGCAACAGAGCAGTAGCAGAACTCGCCCGAGGAGAAATGGATAAAGTAATAGTAAGCGGTAGCAAAGGAGACATAATACTACGAGGAGTAGGATCAGAAGCCGTATTATCTGCAATAACCAGGCCTGGAGCCAACCTCGGACTTCTATTAGTAGAAATGAAAAGAGCTTCAGATCGAATAATAGACGTATTAAAACAAATGTAAAAAAAAGGGATAAGGGAAAAGCACCCTTCCCCCCTCAAAAATCTATAAAAAACTTTAATTGAAGCCTTAAAACCCTAATAATTGCATTCAGAATCAGGAAATCATTCACCTAGTATTCTAATGTTTATTTACCTTCCCCAAATTTTTGTGTTTTCAAAAATAGCATGGTTTACGCTAGGCCTTTAGCAAAGCTTTTGGATATTTCCTCATATTTTTCTAATTGTCCCCTTGATAAGGGTTTAACTTTTTCTAAAGCTTTCTCAAAGTGTCTCCTTCTAATAGTGTAAAGCTGGAAGTCCTCGGTCTTTTCATCTATCTGTTGGTTCATGATGTACTCTCTTATAGCTATCATGACCGCCTCGTTACAGATAGCGGAAATGTCGGCTCCAGTATAACCTTCGGTTCTCTCCGCTAATTCTTTCAATACCACATCTCGGTCTAAGGGGCTCTTGGTTGTATGAATCTTGAAAATATCTAATCTTGATTTCTCATCTGGAGTAGGAATGTAGATTATGCGATCAAACCTACCTGGACGGAGCAATGCAGTATCAACTATGTCCGGTCTGTTAGTCGCGGCAACCACAACCACGTCATGAAGTTCCTCTAACCCGTCCATTTCGGTGAGAATCTGACTTATAACCCTCTCAGAAACGTGAGAATCACCAAACCCCATTCCGCGAACCGGGGCAATGGCATCAATCTCATCGAAGAATATTATGCAGGGAGAAGATTGCTTTGCTTTTCTAAAGGTTTCTCTAACCGCTTTCTCACTCTCCCCCACATACTTACTTAGAAACTCTGGTCCCTTAATGGAAATGAAGTTTGCCTGGCTCTCATTAGCTAGAGCCTTTACCAACATGGTTTTACCAGAGCCAGGCGCTCCATGGAGAAAAAGTCCCTTGGGAACCTTTGCACCCATATAGTTGAAGAATTTGCTGTATTTCAGGGGCCATTCAACGGTTTCTATTAACTCCTGTTTTGCATCCTGCAATCCCCCAACATCATCCCACTTTACGTTGGGAACCTCTATCAGAACCTCTCTCATAGCGCTCGGTTCGATGTTTTTCAAAGCACTGGTAAAGTCTTGCATATTAACCTCTATCAAATTCAGCACTTCTGCGGGTAGGCTCTCTGTTTCTAAATCCATATTTGGAAGTATTCTCCTTAAGGCAAGCATGGCGGCTTCTTTACACAGAGCTTCGATGTCAGCTCCAACAAAGCCATGTGTATACTCCGCAAGGAATTTGGGATCCACATCGTCTCCGAGAGGCATGCCTCTGGTGTGGATATGCAGTATTTCCAATCTAGCCAGCTTGTTGGGTATACCGAATTCGATTTCTCTATCAAAACGGCCTCCCCGTCTTAGAGCGGGGTCTAGGGCATTGGGCCTGTTTGTAGCGCCTATTACCACTAGTTCCCCCCTAGTTTTCAAACCATCCATTAGTGCTAGGAGCTGGGCGACTACTCTCCGTTCTACTTCCCCGGTTACTTCTTCTCTTTTCGGTGCTATGCTGTCTAGCTCATCTATGAAAACTATGCCTGGGGCGTTCCTCTCTGCATCTCGAAATATTTCCCTCAGTCTGCCTTCACTCTCTCCGTAGAATTTGCTCATAATTTCAGGCCCACTTATGGACACAAAGTACGCTTCAGTTTCGTTTGCAACCGCTTTCGCTAATAAGGTCTTGCCGGTTCCCGGAGGGCCATGCAGTAGCACGCCTTTTGGTGCGGCGATTCCTAGACGATCAAATATTTCAGGATGGCGAAGTGGTAGTTCAATCATTTCCCGGACTCTTCTAACCTCCTCGTGGAGTCCTCCAATGTCTTCGTATGAGACCTTTTGCACCGTGTGGTCTTTAACCTCTTTTGCCGGTTTGGTGCTGATCTTTATCTCTGTTGCCTTGTTTACGATAACCGCGTCGCCCTTTGGTTTAAAAGAGGTAACTACCAACAGAATCTTTTTGCCCATTAACGGTATCTCAATAAAGTCACCTGAAGTAAAGGCTCGCCCCTCAAGAATTTTTTTGAAATAATCTTCTCCTTCAGTTATGCTGAGAGATTCGGTGGGTGCTAGTTCGATCTTTGTGGCTGGTCGGGTCTCGACTCTTCTGATATTAGCCTTGTCGTCTATTCCTACGCCCGCATTTCTTCGAGTAGTGCCATCAATTCTAATAATCTGCGTTCCCCGATCCTCTGGATAACCATACCACGAGAGGGCAACGGTTCTCCTTTTACCAATAACCTCAACCACATCCCCAGTGGTTATGTAGAGTCTCTCGGCAATTAGGGAGTCTATTCTAACAATTCCATGTCCTACATCTCGTGATTTGGCCTCTGCCACACGTACAACCGCGGATCTCATTACCTATTCACCCTATCTCTAAAAATTATCTTTGGTTTGTGCGACTCTATTTTTGTAAGTTAGGATTGTTGACCATTAGTTTCTTTCCATTTATAAAATTTCTAATAAGTTAGCTGGCTATTTTCTTATATAACAGGGGTTTATTCGAATTCAATAGTTGCAGGCGGCTTTGACGTAATATCATAGAGTACTCTGGAAACCCCCGGTATTTCCGAAACTAGGCGATTTTTCATTCTAAGGAGTCGATCCCATTGTATTTTGGTAGGTTCAGCGGTCATTGCATCCTTGGAATCTACTGCTCTGATGACGATTATGTTTCCGTAAGCTCTTTCTCCCTTCTCAGTTAATCCGGTGGCTTTGTCATTGAGTAAGACTGCGAAAACTTGGAATGATGGAAGATCCTTGGATTCGTCTTCCACGATTTTTGTGGCCTTTCTAACAATCCCGATTTTTTCTGGTGTTATTTCGCCGATCACTCTAACCGAGAGAGCCGGGCCTGGGAAGGGTTTACGATTAACAATACTCTCAGGGAGTTTGAGTTCCTTGGCTAACTGTCTAACTTCGGGCTTATAAAGTTCCTTTACTGGTTCAATAATCCGGTAGCCGAATTCTTGAATAGGGTTAATTCCAATCTGCTCTAAAACGTTGTGTTGAGATTTTACTCCTCTCACAGTTTCGGAAACATCAGCCGCTATGGTGCCCTGCAGAAGAATCTTCACCCCCCGCTCGCGGGCAACGTTAGCTAAACTTTCATAGAAGGTCTGACGGAAGGCTTTCCTCTTCTCTTCGGGGTCTGTTAAATTTTTCATTGCTTGGAAGAATTTTTCTTTGACATCGTAGAGCTTTGTTTCGATTCCCATATCCTTAAAGATTTTGGTTACTGTTTCTGGCTCCCCTTCCCGCATCAATCCATTATCTAAGAAGACCACAGTTAATTTATCTCCAAGAGCCTTAAATCCAAGAACCGCAGTAACCGAACTGTCTACCCCACCCGAAGCCGCAACTATGGCCTTTTCATCGCCAACTTCTTGCCTTATCCAGTCCACATTCTCTTTTAAAAATTGTTTAGCATCAAACATACATCAATCACCAAACCAGCAAATCTGGTAAAGGCGTATATCCCATACTAACTTTTCTGTTCTATTTCCTTTATGTCAAAAATTTCTTCATCGATTTTTAATATATCTAAAGCCTCTTCTTCAAGTGGTTTATCCTTTCTTTTCATGCGGCTCTCAAGTTTATCCAAGAAACTTTTCCTGCACATTATTAATATATTCTTATCATCACTTCTAAATTCACCGCTTACTTCTGATTGGGATTCCACAACTGTTAATTTTGTGTTACCTAATGTGCATTGTGTTACAATTTGAATTCCGTCGAGCAAACAGCTACGTGGAGGTTTTAACCTAGTTTTAACCATAACACTGGACACCTTTTTTAAAAATTTGAGGGCTGTTTTCGACATTATGAGACCTAATACTAGGAAGGGCCCTAGATGTCCATGGAAATCAACAGCTCTTTTCAAAAGTTTAGAAGAAATTTTGGGAGAATCAGGCTTTTCACTCTCATTCATAAACAAACCCGCCTTTTAATAATACTGGGTGGACATTTGTTTTATATTTTAATGAGGGTTTAATTTGGTAGATTGTATTCGAATCTTTCGAGCATCATGTTAGAATTCTTTGTGAATGTACCTCCAAAGAGTTATTAAACAAATCGGACTATATTTGAACTTAGTTAAACAATTGAAATTCTTTTTATTGAAGGTGTTTTTTATGAAAGCTTTCATAACAGCAGATTTTGACGAGTATGGACTAGAACTATTAAAGAAGCATATGGAATACGAGCACGAAAGCTGGCGCGACACCAAGAAAATTTACTTCGATGAAAACGAGTTTATTAAAAAGATTAAGAGCATAGGGGCAGATGTTGTCATTGTGGAAGCCGACTTTGTTATGAAAAACGTTATAGAGCAGTGTGGCCTGAAAATAATTGCCTCCTGCAGGGACGATCCTTGGAACGTGGATATAAAAACTGCCACCGAAAAAGGGATTCCCGTTTTTTCTGCCCCACACAGAAATACCCCTGCTGTTGCCGACTTAACCGTGGGACTTATTTTTTGCGTGATACGCAACATCATGAAGGCTGACCGCCTTTTGAGGGCGGGAAAGATCATCTATAAAAGTGAGATGGATTTTTTAAACTACTATAACCGGTTTAAGGGAATTGAACTAGGCGGAGCGAAGGTGGGTATAATCGGTTTGGGCTCCATAGGTTTTCAGGTAGCTAAAAGACTGAGAAACGGTTTCGGTTCAGAAATCTTGGTCTACGACCCCTATGTGAACGAGGATCGCCTAAAAGAGGTAAACGGTAAAAGCGTTGATCTCGAAACCCTGATGAGGGAATCCGATATCGTAACTGTTCATGTAAGGGTCACTGATGAAACCAAGGGGATGATTAAGAAGAAACACTTTGAAATGATGAAAGAAACAGCGTACTTCATCAACACCGCGAGGGCAGCGATAACGGAGGAAGACACCCTTTTCGAGGTTCTTAGGGATAAGAAGATAGCGGGGGCAGGCTTGGATGTCTTTATTAAGGATCCCATAGAGTCTGGCGACCGTTTTCTAACCCTTGAAAACGTTATAGCCACTCCTCACATAGGGGGGAACACAATTGACACTGTCAGACGTCAATCCAAAATGATGGCAGAGGATATAGACGCTTATTTATCTGGGAAAGAACCCAAATATCTTCTTAATAGAGAAATTCTGAAAAAAACTTAAAGGAGCAAAATATCATGGGCGTAGAAAATTTAATCGCCATAGATGTGGGAACCGGATCTGTAAGATGCGCGGTCTTTGACATCAGAGGAAATCTGGTCTCGTTCGCTCAAGAGGCGTGGGACTATGAAAGTCCTCCTGAAACTTTTGGCATTGGAAAAGAATTCAACTGTAATCAATTGTGGGATAGAATCATACGTCTCATTAAAGAGGCAATGAAAAAGGGTAAAATCGTTAAAGAAAATATTTTGGGTGTGAGTTCCACAAGCCAGAGGGAGGGCATGGTTCTCTTGGATAAGGAAGGAAAGGAACTCTATGGAGGACCAAACATCGACATTAGAGGAATGTTAGTGGAGGGTAAAGTTCAGGAAATGGTACGGTCCGAATTTCAAAAAATAACAGGGCACTGGCCCCCCTCGATGTTCGCTCCTGCGCGCATGATCTGGTTTAGAGAGAACAAACCGGAAGTGTACAAGAAAATTGCTCATATGCTAATGATTAACGACTGGGTTTTATACAAACTCTCAGGAGTGTACTCCTCGGAACCCACCAATGCCGCAGAATCATTCTTATTTGACATCAAAAACATGACCTGGTCACAGGAAATAATTGAAAGCTTTCAAATATCCCCCCAAATCTTGCCCGAAGTGTATCCCTCTGGCACAGTAGTAGGTGAAGTAACCTCAGAAGTAAGTAATCTAACGGGGTTAAAGAAGGGGACTGCGGTAGTCGCTGGTGGGGCGGACACTCAGTGTGCTGTAATAGCGGGGGGAGCTCTAGACGAAGGGCAAATTTGTACTATTGCGGGCACAACTACCCCTATTCAGATGGTTATCTCGAAACCCATAATTGACCCTGAGAGAAAAATCTGGACTGATTGCCACGTGGTTCCTGAAAGATGGATTATGGAAAGTAACAGCGGTATAATGGGAAGGGTCTTAGAGTGGTTTAAAAATTGGATTTTAGACATAGGTGTGGATGAAGCTGTTAAAAATAAATCCAACATCTATGAGGCGTTAAACAAATGGGCTTCAGAAGCTTCCCTCGGTGCGAATGGGGTAAGGGCGTCTATGGGGCCTCAGATAATGGATTTTAGCAAGGAACTGAGTGTTGGCCCCGCGGTCATTACTGCTCCCTCCCTCTTACTGGTTGGTGACGCGTTTTCGATGAAAAATATGATCCGGGCAATTTTTGAAAATCTAGTTTTTGCAATAAGGGCGAACAGTGAGCAGATAGTAGAGGTCTCAAAGGTTAAATTTGACACCATGAGAATCACGGGCGGGGTTTCGAGAAATAAAACACTGTTAAAAATTCTTGCCGATTGCCTCGGTTTACCGGTGACCACACCCAAGGTTAAGGAGGGTAGCTCCCTTGGCTGTGCAATGTGTGTGGCTGTAGGCACCGGGGTCTACGGAAACTTCAATGAAGCCGTAGAATCCATGATAGCCTGGGATGAAACAATAAAGCCCAACGGCGCTCTTCATGAGCAGTATGAAGGAATTTATTCTGAGTGGAAAAATCTGTA
Organism: Candidatus Jordarchaeum madagascarense; assembly: GCA_019056875.1. Classification (GTDB taxonomy): domain Archaea; phylum Asgardarchaeota; class Jordiarchaeia; order Jordiarchaeales; family Jordiarchaeaceae; genus Jordiarchaeum; species Jordiarchaeum madagascariense. Next base: position 7,236 of record DXJA01000469.1, on the reverse strand, counting down.
TTCAAAAATGTTAAATCTCCAAAAATGAATCATTCTTCTGGTGGTGTTATCTATGAGTGACACGAAACAGAAATTAAGAGAAGAATTAGTTAAGTATGGAAGACTAATGCCCGAAAGAAATCTGGTTGTGGGCAAATCAGGGAACCTTAGTGTACGGGTTCCTGGTGAGGACACGGTTCTAATCACTCCTAGTATGATAGAGTATGAAGTATTAAAACCTGAGGAAATACCTTTGGTAAATTTGGAGGGTGAAGTGTTAGAAGGTAAAACAGCGCCCTCAACCGAAAAAATTATGCATTTGGCGGTTTATAATGCGAGAAAGGATGCGGGCGCAGTTATTCACGCACATACCATATATGGAACAATTCTGGGAGTTCTTGGTAAGCCGCTCCCTCCGCTTATAGACGAAATGGCCATAAGACTTGGAGGTCAGGTGGAGGTAGCCGAATACAAATTGGCTGGAACCCCTGACTTGGCTCAAAACGCTTTAAAGGGGTTGGGAGATAGAACCGCGGTTTTCTTAGCAAACCATGGAACACTATGTTGTGGAAAAGATCTCAAAGAAGCGTTTCACATCACGGAATTCTTGGAAAGAATGTCGCAAATATATGTTATCAGTCTAATGATTGGTAAACCCAACCCGCTACCCGAGGAATCCATAAAATTCGAAATCGAAGTATACAAACATTTACACGGAATGAAATAAGATTTACCCATACCACCTCAACAAATTGAAAACAAATATCCAAATTTTTCTCTAAATTTTTTAAGTGGGTAAATTGGGAATCCGTCAAAAGAGAAACTCTAAGGCTATGAGTGTATAAATTTTTGACATCACCACCATATCCTCAATATCAACGTATTCATTCGCGGAGTGGCTGCTCTGATTTCCCGGACCCAGAATAACCGTAGGTATACCCCTCAAACCCCTGATATATCGAGCATCAGTAGCCCCAGAACCAATAATAGTATTCACCTGCTCTGCCCCCGTGACCTCCGCGACACACCTTTTAACCAGCGAAACAAAGGCTCCCTCAGGATTCTCATAAGAGGGCAAAGCTACGTTTTTATCTAATCCAATTCCTCTTATACCTGACTCATGCACTTTTTTTTCAATCTCAGAGTAAACCATTTCTGGATTCTGACCTGGAAGCAGCCGGATATCCACTTTAGCTTCAGCGTAATCCGGAACCACATTAGTCTTGACCCCTCCCTTAATTACCCCCACATTAACCGTCATTTTGCTGAAAAGCTGCCTAAAAATGTCAACTGGCAACCCATAATTTTTAGAGATCCTTTCATAGTAAGGCATGCTCTGATCAATAATTTTCCGCACAATGGGTGGCAACTCGATTTCTCTATTCTCCATTTCCTTAACAATAGAAAGCACCTTTATAAGCTTGTCAATAGCGTTCTCCCCCAGGAAAGGTACACTGGCATGAGAAGTCTTTCCCAATGCTGAAATCTCTAAATCAAGGATTCCCTTCTCCGCAATCCGCACAGCGATACCCCAAGTTCTGGAAGAGGTGCCCTCACCAACAATACAAGCGTCTCCCACACTTATTCCCCTCTCCACCAGATATTTTGTCCCGTGATTACCACCTGTTTCCTCATCGGGAACGAAATCCAGCTGAATGCTCCCACTAAAATCCGCATCTATCTCAGATAGGTGAGAGGCCATAACCATAGCCACTGCCACACCAGACTTCATGTCCGCAGCCCCCCTACCAAAAATTTTTCCATCACGCACCACGCCCACAAACGGGTCAGTCGACCAGTTTTCCCTTCTACCCGCTGGAACCACATCCACATGTCCATTCCACAAAAGTCTTTTCCCTTCCCCCTTTTCCAACCTAGCAGACACATTGACCTTACCCTTTTTGGGCTCATAGGTACTAACCTTAAACCCCCTCTCCCTAAAGTAGTCCCTAATAAAGTAGGCAATATCCGTAACGTCTGCTGGCGGATTCTCACTTCTAAAACCAATCAAGTCACAACACAGCTTCACCATTTCATCCCGTTTATTCTCTATTCCACTGACGATTTTCCCAAATTTCAAAAAGACCACCAACAATCATTTTTGCAAGTCAATCTAACAGAAAAAACACATACTAATAACTAATTCCCATAAGACAAGTTAACAAACCACCACAAACCCCCTTTACCAAAAAACTAATAAACTTTATATAAAATAGAAACCAACCTAAGGTAGGTGAAAATATTGCCAAAGACTCGGAGAATGGGACAATGCACATATTACAGAAAGACTGATGGGTCATGTGTGAAGCTGGATAAAAAATGCCGGTACCGGGGGCGCAAAAGCGATTGCCCGGATGTAGGAACCAGAAAGAAACCGGTCAGGAGCTATTAATTGAGGATATCTTTTTTATCCAGAGCTTATGGGATAAAAAATAGGGAAACCGAAAAGATTCTCTAAAACAACTCATTAACCCTTAAGGACCTTCTTCCGACGATCCTTAGGAATGTATTCAGCAATGTCTGGGTTTATTTTTAGCGCTTTTTTGTATTCTTGTATCGATTCGCCAAGCCGCCCCTTCTCATAGAGGGCGTTCCCCAGGTTATAATGGGCTTCAACATCGCTCGAATTGATTTTTAGCGCTTTTTTGTATTCTCGTATCGCCTCGTCAAGCAACCTCTTCTCATAGAGGGCGTTCCCCAGGTTGTTGTGGGTGTCGGCGTCGTCTGGTTTTATTCTTAGTGCTTCTCTATATTCTCGTATCGCCTCGTCCAGCAACCTCTTAGCTTTAAGGGCGTTCCCCAAGTTATAGTGGGCTATGGCGAGGTTTGGTTTTATTCTTAGCGCCTTTCTGTACTCTTTGATTGCTTCATCAAGCCGCTCCTTATCATAGAGGGCAACTCCTAGGTCGTTGTGGGCTTCGGCGTAGTTTGGGTTTATTCTTAGCGCTTCTTCGAATTCTTGCATCGCTTCATCGTTCAACCCTTTATAATAGAGGTCAACCCCCTGTTTGTAGTGGTCTTCGGCTTCTTCCATTTCCTCTTCTGAGACTTCTTCGGCTTCTTCCTCTTCTTCTTCTGGTTTTATTCTTAGTTTTACTGTGCACTTACAATAGGGGCAGGTTAGGACTGTTTCACCTTTGGAGTATTGCAGTGGGGCCCCGCAGTGGTCGCAGGTTATCCTTAGAGTCGCCATTTTAATAGACCCCTCTTAAAACTTGGTTATGAATTAAATAATGATTAAATTAATTTAGGGAAATATAATTCTGCCGCTTAAAAGAAGGACTTGACTTGATTTTAAGTGATAGATGAATTACAAGTATAGATATTTTTGCGGCGTTCCTCACATATGCCCAAGCTTCAACGGATAGAGTCTTAATAGTTATTCCCGTGATTTTTTCTAGGTCTACTTGTTTTAAAGGTGGGAGGGGTTCCCTTATTTTGAGTAGTTCTTTCAGAGTTTGTGATTTTTTGCCTTCAATTATGCACCCGCGCTTCTTCATCTTCCGCAGGTTCCGCCTCCGCGTCCTTGGGAAGGAGAACCATGCAAGGATCGTGGCATATCTCATTCCCGATCTGCTAAGGCGCGATATTAGAACTCACTGGAAACCTTTACTAAGAGTAATGGGTACTTTCATTAATGTGTGAATATGGAATATGAAAGAAATTGAGGTAAAAGGTCGAATGAAAATATTAAAGGTTGGATATTTCGAGTTAAAGGGAACGCACTATGAAGTCGGTCATCAGTTGGGCGAGTTACTGGGAAGGAAACGGATGGTTTTGAATAAGAGGACTGTATTTACCGAAGAAGAATTCGCTGCCGCCATGACCCTGTATGATGCATATTGTCCGGGACTGTGCGAGGAAATGAGGGGATATGCCGATGCGGTGGGTGTGAAAGTTGAGAGACTGCTATATGCATTCATGACGTACCTGAGACCCCGGTGTAGTCAGATAGCATTGCTTCCCCCGCTAACGGTGAATGGGCATGTCATTTTGGCAAGAAGCTATGAATTCGCACCAAGGATGGAAGATCGCCATGTATTTCAAACAGAAGTGGAAGGAAAACATGCCCATATAGGAGGCTCTGTAGTCGAGTTTGGACGAAGTGAGGGAATGAATGAATGTGGGTTGGGTGTCAGCATGTCGTCCTGTGGATTTCCGGTGAGTAATCTCAAGAAAATGCGAGCGCCAGCCATCCCGGGATTACAATTCTGGGCCGTCGTCCGTGCGATCCTGGAAAACTGCAAAGATGTAGAGGCGGCTGTGGAATATGCCAAGAATGTGCCCATTGCATATAACATAAACCTGCTCTTGGCCGATAAAGGAGGACATGCGGCTTTGATAGAAACCTTGGATGGTAGATTTGCCATGCGAAGAATAGGCGCTGATTCGGAGAAGAAATATCTACATTCTACCAATCATGCACTTATTGAAGAGCTGATTGCATGCGAGCCACTGGTAATGCACAATTCTCGTGTTCGCTATGAACGGATACGGCAGTTCTTGGAAGCAAAGAAATCAAGAGCGGAAGAGGAAGTTAAACGCTTGTTATTAACGGAGTATCCAGAGGGACTGAATTGCCACTTTTATCAAGAAGTCTTTGGGACGATTAAGAGTGTTTTCATGGATCTGAATGAAGGTAGATTTACCATCTGCTGGGGCGGATTAGCGGAGAATGGCTGGAAGGATTACGAAATTAAGAAGACGATAGGCAACCATAAAGAGACGCTCAGGTTGCAGGAAGCCCAAGCCCCCCCGGATTTCTTTGCTCTTGAATAGACCCATGGAAAATGGTGTGGATCACTGTTCGGAGACCCCTGCCCCACTTTGCTATGTCAAAACGTTATTTGAAAAAAGCGATTGCGGGCTTCTAGGAACCAAAAAAAGACCCGTTTTTGTAAGGTAATCTAAAAGTACACCGCACCTGAAATCATTTTTTTATATTTCTAAATTCATACCGTCGAAAGCCGCGTAAAATTCACCTTTCTTTCTTAGTAGTTCGCTCAAATCATCATAGGGTGGTGTTCGATGTCCAATGTGGGTAAAAACCGTTTTTTTCGCTCTGCACTCAGTTGCTAGTCTGATACCCTCAAGGATGCTTATATGTCCCCATTTATTTGTTCCGGCTGGAAAAGGCTTCTTTAGCGTCGACCCGTCAAGTATTAGGCAATCTACCTCAAAATATTTTTTGTCATCCTCTTTCATAAATCCTAGAAAATCTGGAAAATAACCAAGAACACTTTGCCCCTCTTCGATGAAAAATCCCACTGTGTGGATATTATCCGCATGGATCACGGGCACTGGTAAAATCTTCAGATTGTTCAATTCAAACGGGTGGTAATCTCTAAAAATTTCTTTTCTAAATCCAGCATTTGGAAAAATTTTATCAAGAACTGCCCAGGTTTTTTCTGATCCATAAATCGGGACTTTCTTCATGGTCTTACACTTTTTGGGGGTGAGGTCGTGTAAGCCGAAAATATGGTCTGGATGGCTGTGGGTTAGTATAATTGAATTGATTTTTGATATTTTGAATCGTAAAAGTTGGTGGTAAATATCGGGTCCTGCATCAATTAAAATTGAATCATTGATAAGAACAGTGGATCTCAACCGCTTATCTTTCTCATTCGTGGAGCAACAGATTCGACAACTGCACCCAAGCCGAGGAATAGCCCAACCAGAGCTGGATCCAAGCACCTTAATCTTCATTTAATCTCCACCTTTAGGTTCCCTAGCTTTCCCGAGATTAAATACTTCATAGACTATTCTCCTACTTTTCATTAAGGTACTTGTACTCCTATAATAATACTAATAGGATTATAGTTTAATTCTTTTACTCTAATTTTGAAATTAACACGTTATCCCATAGAAGCTAAAAAAACAAAAAATAAATCATCTTTTTTATAAAAAAAATTAACCTTAATCACCAATAAAACCTAAAAAAATCCAGAACTCCCCAAAAATACATTTTACAACACTTTGAACCATTTGCAGAATACATTTTACCCAAAAAAGGTTTAATTAGAAAAAGGGGAACCCCCCAATTACTCTAAAAATAATTCACAGTTCCGCTGTCAATCCTGCTAATTTACGTTAACGTTTTTTTCGGGTTCCTTCTTCAGCACAACTCTTAGTACACCGTTCCTGTAAACCGCTTTCGCATCCTCACCTTTGGCTTTCGATGGTAAGCTAACGTTTACCTTGAATGTTTTCTTCTCGGTTCCTCTCAGTTTGATTTCCTCTTCGTTATGTTCACGCTCCGCTTTGACCTCAAGATAATAGTCTCCTACCTTCAAGTCAATGTCATCCTTCTCGAAGCCAGGCATGTCAATCTCTACTACTATATAGTCTCCATCCTCGACAACATAGGTTGAACCGAATACCTTCATTTTATCAAACCATTCTGGAAATTTCTGAGTAATCATTTTACCAATGTTCCTGAAGTGATGTTTAAATCGGGGATCCCATGGAGGGAAGAACCTTGATCCGTAGTCCTTTCCATAGTCCATACTTTTTCACCTCCTATTCCACCTTTATCCTCTTCGGTGGTTCTCTAGAGGACTCCTGCTCCAGCCGCTTGATTGCCGTATCAATGGATTTCAACTCTGACTCTAACTGCATCTTTAACTTCCTCAGCGTGGGGAGAATCTCCTCCGATGGTAGAAAAGCGGTCGCATAGTTTTTAGCAAGTTTTGCTAGTTGTTCTATTCTTTTAGCCATGAAGTGAGTCCTCTTTTGAGCGTACCTATCAAAACCAGCACAAAGATGATTGTCCACGAAGCCCACAAAATGCTGGAAGAAGTCAATTTCTCTATCAAACTTTTCAGCAATATTTCTCAAGGCGTCCTCTCCCAACGGTGTTACCTCGTATCTTTTTCTGCTAGGCCCCCTCTCACTCTCTTCCTTGGTTCCCTGAATTAACCCTCTTTCCTCGAGTCGGGAGAGTGCGGGGTATATTACACCTGCCTTAACCTCCCAGAACCCCTCAAACTTCTCCTTAATGTTGTTGATTATTTCGTAACCATAACACGGCTTCTCCTTTACCATCACCATGATCAGAAACTCCACGGGGCTTATTTTCTGTAACCGGTCCCAGATGTTTCTACCGAAGCCTCGTCCTTGCCATATCATAAAAATCCACCATTGTCAACTCTACATATTATTGAATTATTATTGTTAACTCTATATACCTGATTTCTATATAAACCTTTCTATATCCGCAATAGGCGATGTAGATTCGTTCGATTTTTTAGGTTTTGT
>DXJA01000468.1 GCA_019056875.1 Candidatus Jordarchaeum madagascarense | reverse complement strand
ATCTTTACTTATATTAGAAAAATGGAGTTTGGGGTGTTAACTGTCGGTTGCATTGTTGAATAATTTTAAATATCTGTCTACTGTCTTTTTATTTATAGCTCTGAAGACGGAAATTTTTTACGGATTATTCCCTCTCTTAGAGTATAATCTCGTAGGGTTAAGAAGTTGATTGAATCCGGAAATGTAAAAGTAGGGGTTCGCGGAGTGTATCTCGCGCAAACCAATTACGGAAAATCTCCTGTTGTTGTACTGGCTGATGGAAAAGGTAGACTGTTGCTGATCTTTATTGGCGCCTTTGAGGCGGCAAGTATACAAATGGCTTTAAACGACGCCAAACCTGAGAGGCCCGGAACGCATGACCTACTAGTCAGTATTCTTTCCGAGATGTCTACTGAGGTTGAGAGGGTATCGATAATTGATATAAAAAATGGGGTATACATTGGGCGTCTCTACGTCAAGTATGACGGGTCTAACAAGAGTTTGGACGCGAGGCCGAGCGATTGTATCGCGATTGCTCTTCGAACAAAGTCACCGATCTTTGTGAAGGAAGAGGTTATGGGTCGGTGCTCGGTTACGGAAGAATACTTCTCAAAGTACTCCGACAGCATGGAGGACATTGAGCTAGGCTAAAAAATTTTTTTCTTCAAAAATTATTTTTCTCAAAAATCTAAACCTATTAAAAATCATATATTAAGTGGAATAAAGTATAATACTGGGAACATTTTTTTGTTGAAACATTTTTGGATTTGTTTTGTTTGAATATCTGTTAAGTTGTGCTTTGAACTTGTTTAGAGTGCTTCTCATCTCTTAAGAGTTTGATTTCCTTTCCTCTGGTTTTGATTAATTTGTATCTTTTGAGGGCGTTTATAGTGGTGGTGTAGCTTTTAATCAGTCCCAGTGAGGTGTCTGTTACAAAATCGATTTCTTCAATCATTTTGCTTGCAACCCAATCTCGCATCTCAAACTTATCGCAGCTGTTATGGTCTATTAGGTAGTAGACTATGTAAATGAGAGTGGGAAACTTTACTCGGATTCCATGCTCAAAATCCTTATAAAAATCTTCTAATCTTTTTTTCAATCTGCCTTCGGATATTTTGTCATAGACATCTTTGAATCTCTCTCTGAACTTGAGGCCGTAAAATTCCGCGAGACAAGTATAGTTTTCCATATATAATATGAACACCTATATAAATATAAACAATAGCTTCCTATTTTTAATCTGTTTCTACATTCTTTTTACTCATAACTATACTCTTTAAACATTCTAAACCCCCCCAACCTTTGATACCTAGAAAAAGCACCAGAAAGTTTATATCATATCATGTTTTACAAAAACCGCAGATGCCAACGACTTGGGTCGTTGGATGGATATGACAAATCTAGGTTTAATAAAACTGTTCTAATATCTGATTTGAGGTGTAGCACTGTGGCTGGAGCTGACTGTTTCCACCTTTATTGAGACTTTTCACCTTTCGATTTTAGTTTTTTTGGTTTCTTCCAGCTGCGGTTACCAACAATTTTTTGGAGGTTACGTAATGAGGAGGAATTCATTTCATCAAGCTTAGAACCCCCAAAGGAACCCAAGACTACTATTTCGATTATATGGAAAAAAGGTCTAATGTAGAGAAAAGAATGAAAGAGAATTTCGAGCTTTGGGGCTACAAAGAGATTCGAACACCCACTTTCGAGTACTTTGATTCACTCGCCACGGGTACTGGTTTGGAGTTGCAGGAGAGTATGTTCCGTTTTAAGGACAAGGGTGGGCGCCAGTTAGCCCTAAGGGCGGAAATGACGAGTCCCATTGCTCGTGTTGTAGCCACTCAGCTTAAGAATCATCCCCTTCCCCTGAGGATGTATTATCTGGCTAATATGTTTCGTTATGAACAGCCCCAGTCCGGTCGTCAGAGAGAGTTTTGGCATGCAGGCATAGAGCTGATTGGAAGTAGTCTACCCGATGCTGACGCTGAGGTAATAGCTGTGTTCATCACTACTCTTACTGGCATTGGATTAAAGGGTGTTAGTGTGGAGCTGGGTCATGTGGGGGTCTTCAAATCTATTGTTGAAGAGGCGGGCATTTCTCTAGATGAAGCAGCTGCTATTCGAAGAAGTATTGATAAAAAGGACGAGACAGGTTTAGAAACAGCATTAAAAGAGGTAGATGTGAGTTCCAATATAAAAGATGTTTTTCGAAAACTTCCCAAATGCCGCGGATACATTGAGGACGTAAAGAAGATTTTTAAAATGATTGATAGCGAAAATGTGAAGGCCTGTATAGAAAATATCTCAAATATAGTTAAAATTCTCGATCAGTACGATCTGTATACAGGAGTTACGTTGGATTTAGGTATAGTTCGTGGAATAGATTATTACACGGGTGCAGTTTTTGAGGGTTTTGTTCCAGATCTGGGAATAGCACTTGGCGGCGGTGGACGCTATGATGATTTGGTTGGGCAGTTTAGCGCAGAATCAATACCTGCGACCGGGTTTGCTATAGGTGTGGATCGATGTCATCTAGCATTGGAAAAGCAGGGATACAACTTTCGATTAGAAACGAAACCTTCGATATTAGTAATATACACAGATCGAGAGTTCAAGGGAGATGCAATAAAAATAGCAAGCAAGTTAAGAAAGAATAACTTTTCCACAGAAATAGACATCATGGAAAGAAAAGTGCGTTTAGGATTGGAACACGCAAATAAGAGAGGAATGCCTTATGTGCTGATAGTTGGAGAAAAAGAATTAAAACAGAATGAAGTGGTGGTCAAAGATATGAAAAGTGGGATGCAAGAATCAGTAAAAATTGAGAACCTGAAAAACTACTTCAAGCGATGACATAATTTTCAGTTGGTAAAAATTGGCTATTTCTCCTTCTATGAAAAATGAATGTATCGTATCACTTTTTGAGCTTGTAAGTTTAATAACACTCGGCATGATGGTAACAAGGGAGTATTGATGGGTAGGTGCACTAAATGGTGGAAATAAGAAATTTTAGTTCTCTTACCAATGGTGAAAAGGAATCAATCATACGCCGTAATGATTTAGACTTGGAGAAAATACTTCCATCGGTACAAGAAATTGTGAGAGATGTGAAGCAGAGAAAAGACTTGGCGGTTATCGATTACACCTCAAAATTCGATAGGGTAGCTCTATCAAAAGAAACGCTTAAGGTTTCCGGGGAGGAAATCAATTCTGCTTATCAAAAAGTATCGGAAAATTTGCTAAAAGCCATTAAAAAATCGATAAGTAACATTAGAAAGTTTCATGAGAAGCAACTAAATGAATTCTCCTGTAAGACACAATCGGGTGTCAATGTTTCACAAATAATTAGGCCATTAGAACGGGTCGGAATCTATGTTCCCGGTGGTAGGGCGGCCTACCCGTCAACGGTTTTAATGACTGCTGTTCCCGCGGGACTGGTGGGCGTGGAACAGGTGATAGTGTGCACACCGCCCCAAGAAGATGGAGGTATTAATCCCGCTGTTCTAGTAGCGTGTAATGAGGCGGGTGTTACCGACATCTATCGGGTGGGGGGCGCCCAAGCGATAGCCGCTATGGCGTATGGAACAGAGTTGATTCCAAAGGTTGAAGCCGTATTCGGTCCGGGTAACATATACGTAACGGCTGCGAAGATTTTGGTTAGTAACGATGTAAGGATTGACCTTCCCGCGGGTCCCAGCGAACTACTGGTAATATCTGACGATACTGGAAATCCCAAGTTTATTGCAGCGGACCTACTCTCTCAGGCCGAGCACGATCCTCAAGCTAGGGTGATACTTGTTACCACTTCAGAGAACATTGCATTCCAGGTTGAGCGATTTATCAACCAGTTTTTGGAACAACTTCCACGAAAAGATATAATTTCAAAATCCTTGGAAAATCTGTGGATTCTGGTTTCCGATAGTTTGGATGAGGCTGTTGAATTTTCAAACGCTTATGCACCGGAACATTTGGAAATTCATGTGGAGTCTCCCAATTCTCTACTACCAAAAATAAAAAATGCGGGAGCAATATTTATAGGCCCCTTTTCTCCAGTTGCGGTGGGTGATTACTCCGCTGGCTCAAACCATGTTTTGCCTACTGGAGGATTTGCCAAAGCATACTCGGGTCTATCCTCACACAGTTTTATAAAAACAATTAGTGTGGTTGAATGTTCTTATTCTGGCCTAAAAGGATTGGCTGAAACTGTAGTAACCATGGCGGAATTTGAGGGTTTACCTGCCCACGCGGAATCAATTAAAATGAGGTTTGAAAATGAAAAATGAAAAACTTGTACGCGGAATAGTGTCCAGTTTTAAACCATACCAAGGAGAGATTAACCCCGATGAATTAGCTAAGAAACTTGGTCTGACTACGGAAGACATTTTGCCACTTCACGCCAACGAAAACCTAATTATAGAAAAGGAGTGGCTGTTAGGAAAAGTTAGTGAAGCCATTTCCACTCTGGATTTTCGTTCTTATCCTGATCCAGAAACCATTGAAGCGAGAGATATTATCGCAGAACATTTCGGTATAGAGAGCTCGGAAATTGTATTGGGTAATGGAGCGGATGAAATTTTAGACATTCTGGCTAAGGTGTTTATTGACCCCGGATGCGAAACCTTAATTCTGGAGCCGACCTTTGGCATATACTATACGTGTACCTTGCTTCTAAATGGAAAACCTAAAGGTATACTGCTCAATGAGGATTTTTCACCCAATGTTGACGCGGTGCTAGATGCCCTGACACCAAAAACTAGAATAATATTTGTATGCTCTCCGAATAACCCCACCGGAAACCAGTACACCAAGGAAGATGTCAGACGATTAGTAGAAGAAAGTGGTTGCATTGTTGCTGTTGATGAGGCGTACGCTGATTTTGCCGATTACACCCTGATTGATTGGATTCACAAATACGAAAACTTGATCATTATCAGATCTTTTTCCAAATCGTTCGGAATCGCCGGTCTCCGAATCGGATTCGCCGCCGCCAACTCCACACTGGCAGAAACTATAAGAAAAACAGTTTTTCCCTACAATGTTAACAAGCTCGCACAGAAAATGATACCCGTGTTAGTCAAATCTTGGGACTATTTATCTCAAAAAATATCTGAGGTGAAGAAGGAACGAGAATTTCTCTACAACCAGTTAGCTAAAAACGGAAACCTAAAACCATATCCGTCACAAACCAATTTCTTGCTAGTGAAGGTGGTTAAACCGAACTATGCTGCCAAATCTTTGCAGAGCAGACTTTTGGACAAGGGAATCTTGGTTAGAGACCGCAGCGACCTCCCTCTACTCGACAATTGCCTGAGAATAACAATCGGACCACGAACAGTAAATCAGAGACTACTCGAATGCATTAAAGAAATCTTCAGCGAGGACAAAACATGAAAAACTATTTCAAGCTCGAATTGCCCACCGGGGAAAATGCCTACCTAAAAAAATCATCAATTGGGCTTCTAGAGAAATCAAAATCTCTAATATTTGACTGCGACGGAGTTCTGATAGATGTTTCCGACTCCTTTAGAACCGCGATAATAAAAACCACAAATTGGTACATTACAGAAATTATCGGACTCGGAGAAATTTCGGAAGATCTTATTACACACGAGGAAACTGGTCTTTTCAAAAACTCGGGTGGTTTCAATAACGACTGGCATTTAACATACGGAGTTATACTATATTTTGTAACGCTTCTTCTAATCCATCTAAAAAATCAACGAGAAAAACTTTTAGCTTTAGTGAAAGAAAATGGTGACCTAAAATCAAAAATGGGCAGGCTTAAAGTTTTTGGAGATTTATGTAGATTAATCGGTTTCGATTCCGCTAAATTAGCTTCTAGTCGTTTTGGTGATTGGGGGCTTGAAGACTTTGTGGAATCGCTGGATGTGAGGGGTTTGCCCTCCGCTGAGGAGAGAGCGATTGATAAATTGGTTGAAAGCCTGGGAGTAACTATTGATCAAGCATCAGGCATTTTAGAGAAGCTATGCCTTTATCACGGGACAATTTTTGATTTCAACATTATAAAAAGATACTTTGAGGAGTTATATTCTGGAGCTAGAGTGTTTGAAAACGTTTATGGGATCCCGCCCTTATTCTATAAAGGAAACGGCCTAATTGATAATGAAAAGCTCATATTAAAAAAAGAGGTTCTCGATACCTTGATTTTGGATTTGGGGTTCTCCAGATTCGGTATCGCATCCGGTCGTCTGCGTAGCCAAACACTACTCGTGCTTCAGAAATATGTGAATCTGGAGAGTTACTTTGACTTGGATTCTTCGATTTTCTTAGAGGACACAATGTCCGCTGAGGACACTCTTCGAAATAGGGGTGTAAACGCGAATTTGGAAAAACCAGATCCCTACTCACTATTAACAGTGGCTGATAGGATAAATCCCCCAGGCCAAATTTTTGGTTATGTGGGAGACACAGCTTCCGACATTATAGCGGCAAAAAGAGCCGAAGAGCAAAGTAAATATTCTGTTTTAAGTATAGGGGTTTTGTGTTCGGCATCGGATATTGAAGTTTTGATTAAAAAATTTCTTTCACTTGATGCGGATATTATACTCCCCTCTCCGAATGATTTATCATTCCTTTTTACTAACTTGGAGATGATGAAAAATGCGAACTGCTAAGGTAAAAAGAGAAACTTTGGAAACCAGAGTTGAAATTGAAATAAATCTTGATGGAACCGGAAAAGGGAATATTCAGACGGGCATAAAATTTTTGGATCATCAATTGCGAACCCTCTCAAAACATTCCCTGATAGATATTGATATTAAAGCCGAGGGAGATCTAAAGCACCACATTATTGAGGATGTTGCTCTAACGTTGGGAGAGGCAATAACCAAGGCTCTTGGAAAAAAGAAGGGAATTTACCGATACGGTTGGGCGATTACCCCAATGGACGACGCTCTAGTATTAATTTCTATAGACATTGGTGGCCGCAGCTATGTGGCTCTAGATTTAAATTTGAAGGGGGTAACTATAGAAGACACAGAGTCTGAGGACATAGAGCACTTTCTACTCTCTTTTGCCCAAGCCACTAACATAAATCTACACGCCAAAATACTATACGGTGATAATAATCATCACAAGGTCGAAGCCCTATTCAAAGCATTAGCCCTCTCTTTGAGACAAGCTGTCAGTATTGATCCCAGAAGAGGAGAAAGCGAAGTACCAAGCCTAAAGGGGATCCTTTGATGCTCATTGGCATAATTGACTACGGAATGGGTAATCTAAGAAGCTTAGAAAATGCGTTACGGAAAGTTGGAGCTGATTGCATAATCTCGAACCGGGAGAAAGAATTATCAAAGTCAGATGCCCTGGTTATTCCCGGGGTGGGCGCCTTTCGAGATGCAATAAAGAACCTGAAACCACTAACCAATTTTATTCTTGATAATGTAAAAGAGGGTAAACCCCTACTAGGTGTATGTCTTGGAATGCAACTTTTGTTCAGCGAGAGCACCGAAGACGGCTTATATAAAGGATTAGACCTCATTAAGGGAAGAGTAGTTAAACTCCCCTTGAGCGTTAAAATCCCTCACATAGGCTGGAACACTCTAATTATTGATAAAAGGAGCTCTCCTCTCATTGAAGATGTTCCCAATGACTCGTACATGTACTTTGTCCACTCTTATTACCCAATCCCGAAAAGTCCTAAAGTTACCGTGGCTTGGACTGATTATGGAGTCAAGTTTTCCTCCATAATACAGGATAAGAATGTTTATGCAACACAGTTTCACCCCGAAAAATCAGGGGAACTGGGAATCAAACTATTGGAAAATTTTTTTAAATTTTATAGGGATTAAAAATGTTAGTTATGCCTTCTGTTGATATTCTAGCGGGAAAATGTGTCAGACTAACCAAAGGTTCACCGGGAACCGCAAAAGTGTACTATCAGAATCCTATAGACGCTGCTCTGCGATGGGAAGCTGAAGGGGCAGAAGCAATTCATGTTATAGACTTGGATGCTGCTCTAGGTCTTGGTGATAATCTCGAAATAATAATCGATTTAATAAAAACTGTTTCCACCGAAGTGGAGGTGGGTGGCGGTATAAGAAGCCTGAAGAGGGCCCTTAATATTTATTCGCAAGGAGCGGAGAGAGTGATTCTGGGATCAGAAGCAGTTAAAAATCCCGAAATCGTAAGTGAATTGTCTCAAAAAATAGGTTCGAGGCATGTAATGGTTTCTCTAGATTATAAAGAGGAAAAAGTTGCCGTTGAAGGCTGGAAGAAAGTCACACAGCACAACTTGTTTCAAATGGCATCAACAATGGAAAGATCAGGGGCTGGATGGATTTTATCAACCTCGATTTCACGAGACGGAACCTTTAAAGGGGTTGATCTATCAACGATGGAAAAACTAGTTCAATCCGTAGATGTTGATATAGTGGCTTCAGGAGGAGTTTCAAGCCTCGAAGAAATTTCAAATCTGAAAAGAGTTGGGGTAAGTGGAGTGGTTATAGGTAAAGCCTTTTTTGAAGGAACCCTAGACTTAAAGGAAGCAATTAAAATAGGAGCTAGGTAACATGCTTGCAAAAAGAATTATTCCCTGTTTAGATATGACTGAGGGAAGAGTTGTTAAGGGTGTAAAATTCAAAAACTTGAGAGATGCTGGGGATCCTCCAGAACTTGGCGAATTATATAGTCAGCAGGGTGCAGACGAGCTAGTGTTTCTGGATGTAACCGCGTCAAGTGATAAACGTGAAATATTGATAGATGTTGTTAAGCGAACCGCCGACAGAGTATTCATCCCATTTACTGTTGGAGGCGGAATACGGAATCTGGACGATATCAGGCAGGTCCTTAGCGCTGGAGCTGACAAAGTGGGTATAAACACCTCTGGTGTGGAGAACCCTGAATTATTGTCTAAAGCTGCTCGAAGGTTCGGTAGCCAGTGTATAGTCTGTGCGATAGACGCGAAAAGGGTGTATGAAAACGTGTCTGATAAGATTGTTGTAGATACCCCTGAGGGAAAATGCTGGTGGGAAGTGTACACCTACGGCGGCAGAAAACCTACTGGAATAGACGCTATTAAATGGGCGATTCAGGTGGAGGAGAAGGGTGTCGGTGAGATTCTTCTCACAAGCATGGACTGTGACGGCACAAAACAGGGTTACGACATATCTCTCACAAGAACAATATGCGAAACTGTTAACATTCCAATAATAGCATCGGGTGGGGCTGGAAATATAGAACACATTTACGAAGTTTTGACCAAAGGAAAGGCTGATGCGGCTTTGGCGGCGTCTATTTTCCATTATGGAACTTATTCCATAGGAGAGGTAAAGAAATACCTTGCAGAAAGAAACGTTACGGTAAGATTGTGAGGAAAAAAAGTTGAATCAAATAAGCAAAGAAAACATGGATGCTATCTTATCAAAGCTTGACTTTGAAAAAATGGATGGTATAATACCGGTAGTGGTTCAAGACATCGATACTAATACTGTTCTCATGGTAGGCTTCATGGACAAAGAATCCTTAATAAAAACCCTGTCGACCGGATATATGCATTATTTCAGTCGAACACGCAAAAGAATATGGATGAAAGGAGAAGAATCAAAACACTATCAAATTGTCAAGGAAGCATACTATGATTGTGACGCCGATACGCTTCTCTTTAAGGTTAATCAGACTAAAGCGTGCTGCCATGAAGGCTACTTCACATGTTTTCACAACAATATCATAGGCGAAGAATCTTTAAAAGAAAAACTCTTCGAGCCAGAAGAGGTGTACGGGAAATCAAAGATACTTGAAGAAATCTTCAAGATCATAAAAGACCGTATAAAAAAACCAACAACCGATTCCTATGTAGCAAATCTAGTGCAACAGGGCAAAGACCGGATACTGGAAAAAATAGACGAGGAGTCCACCGAGCTCATAGAAGCCTCTAAAAACAATAACGAAGATGAAATAATTCACGAATCCACAGACCTACTTTTCCACACAATGGTCCTGCTAGCATACAAAAATATTAATTTAGACAAAATATTCACCGAGCTCAAATCTAGACACGAGGAGAAAACTGGCAAAAAGTAGTATGAGAACTGCTATTTCCAAATTCAATGGCTTAGGCATTTTTTGAATCTCGATTTTCTTCTTTACCCATGTTTTCGATTTCTTTTAAAATTTCCTTAAGGGAACCTATGACTGTCATCCCCTTTATCTCCTTATAGGGTCGCTTAATTATTAACGCCTTGCATCCAACATTTCTGGCGCAGCGAATATCATTTCTTCTATCCCCAACAACCAAAATCTCGTCACACGGAAAATTTAAAGATTCAGCTGCCATTTGTATTTGCTCCTGGCGAGAAAAAGAATCCTCTCGAGTAAAAATGGCCTTAAAGAAATTCCTAACACCCAAAATGTCAAGTACCTTATACGCCGGAATCTTTCCCTGAAGCGTGACAAGAACCAGTTCATAATCTTCCCTTAACCTCTCAAGAACACTCTTTGTTTCTGGAAAAATCTCCAAAGTTTCATCTATAGCATCCAACTCCACATTATCCAAAGCACTAAGAGCCTTTTTATACCGTTCATGATCCTCCACCAACAGTTTTTCACAAGTACTAAGAATTTGTTGAGCCTCTATCCTAGCCTCAAATACTTCTTTTAGCCTTTCCTGTAAAATATCCATGTCCAAGTGTAAGGCCACTAGAACTCCATCCATATCGAATATTATTCCCTTAACCATTCTTACACTTCCATAACCGTTATAAATTGAACAATAGAAGAAAGTAACCACTTTTTTTGGTAAATTTTTTGTGTCTGACTTGCATATTCCCGAACTTAGATATCGGTATATTAATTTTCCTAAAAAATTATTTTCCAAATTTTACAATTTTAAAAAATAGAT
>DXJA01000467.1 GCA_019056875.1 Candidatus Jordarchaeum madagascarense | reverse complement strand
TTGATTATTTGAATTATTTGAAATATGAAAAATGTATTAAAACTTCACCAAAAAAGTAATTAGTGTTAATTATAGAGATTTAATGGAACCTCTTAGAGGTGGCTGGCTTTGAATTTTGAAGATATAATTTATGAAAAAAAGGACGGGGTTGCCACCATCACCATAAACAGACCCCAAGCTCTTAACGCTTTTAGATCAAAAACTCTGGACGAGATGACCGCAGCCTTTGAAGACGCCGAGGAAGACGAGGACATCAGGGTGGTCGTTCTAACTGGTGCCGGTGACAGAGCTTTCTGCTCCGGTGGCGATGTCTCGGAAATGGGAAAACTGACCCCTGCGATTGGCAGAAAGTTCTTGGGTAAATGCCTTAAACTGTCCACAACCATGAGGAATCTGTCGAAACCCATAATCGCCAGGATTAACGGCTATTGTTTAGGGGGAGGAAACGAGCTCAACATGTTTTGCGATCTCGCTATAGCTTCAGAAAAGGCAGTACTAGGTCAGGTGGGCCCCCGAGTGGGCAGTGTTCCGGTCTGGGGGGGCACTCAAATGCTCCCAAGAGTAGTGGGTGAAAAGAGAGCTAGAGAGATAATATTTCTCTGCAGAAGATATTCCGCGAAAGAGGCTGAGGCTATGGGATGGGTGAACAAGGTTGTACCACCGGAGGAGCTGAACGCTGAGGTTGCAAAGTGGTGTGAGGAGATAAAGGCGCTTAGCCCGCAAAGCATAAAGCTCTCAAAAATAGCCCTGAACTTTGGATCCGACCTTCTGTATCCATCATTCGTTCACGGACGAGACATGTTAGCACTGATCTACGGTTCATATGAGCTAAGTGAGGGAATGGATGCCTTTTTGAATAAGAGGAAACCAGTATGGAAGCCAGAAGAAAGGGATTAAAAAGGCTCGGTTTGATTCCACTCTTTTCTTTTTTTCTTTGCGTCCCTGATTAATTCCCTGGCTATGAGATAGGTTTGTATCTCCGTTGTACCTCCAGCTATCTTCATCATCCTCGCATCCCGGTAGTACTGTTCTACTGGAAATTTTGTGGTGTAACCGATACCCCCAAGAATCTGTAGAGCTTCGTTGCAGACCTCAACACTCATGTTGGTTGCAAACATTTTCGCCTCAGCCGCCTCCATAGAAGCGGATCTATCCGCATCAACAAGCCTTGCGGCCTTTAAAGCCAGTAGACGAGCCGCCTCTATTTTGGTGTGCATTTCAGCTATTTTGAAGCTCACCGCCTCAAATTCGGATATTGGTTGATGGAACTGCACTCTTAGAAGAGAGTATTCCAATGCGATTTCGTAGGCTCGGCGTGCATGCCCGATTGCTTCACCCGCAATAACCGTTCTTTCAATATCTAACTCGTCTAGGAGAACTCGAAAACCCAAGTTTTCCATACCCACCAAGTTTTCTGCGGGAACCTTCATGTTTCTGAAACGCAAATAACCGTTTCTAGCCCCCCTCATACCTAGGAGATCATAGTGTTCCACGATCTCAAAACCTTCCATATCCTTCTCAACCACAAAACAACTCATACCCTTGTGAGGATGCACGCTACGGTCGGTTATGGCAAAAGTAGAGTTAACCTCCGCCTCTCCTCCGTTAGTAATGAATCTTTTTTCACCATTAAGTATGAAGTGTTTTTCTTCCCTAATTGCTATTGTCTGCATACGAGCAGTATCCGAGCCTGCGTTGGGTTCTGTGATAACTATTGCTCCGATTTTTTCTCCCAACAGCAGGGGTTTTAGGAATTTTTCTTTTTGGTAATCGGAACCGAATCTACAGATGGGTATTCCGCAAAGCATTGTTGCGACTCTCGCTGTGCTGGTTACAGGACTGATCGACGCTAATTCTTCCGAAATTATGAAATCCTTGGTGACACCGTTTCCCTCGTTTAGGCCTCCCCACTTTTTGGGAAAGGGATAACGGAGATAACCCTTCTTAGCAATTAGTTGCAATGCTTTTCTCGGAAAAACATTGTTTTTCTCAAACTGCTGAGTCATAGGAACTATCTCTTTGCCAAAAAGCGCTCTTACTTCGCTTCTAAAAGAGTTTTCTTCCTCCGTAAAAAGCCATAGACTTTCCTCCGAAACACTGTATCCTTGGGGTAATATTAAATCCGTATATTCAATTGGGGTGAGTCTCTCAACCTTCATAGTTGCTTCCTCTATTTCAACTAGTTAATTGCTCAAATATATGATATAACTTTTATAATTAACTCTAAAATCAACAATTTAATAATAAGAATGCGAGTCTATAGTACGGGTTCTAATTTTTTTAAGTTAAATTTGAGTCACTACCGGTTACTTGTAACCGAAAGACTACTATAAATAGAACCAAGTCAGAAGATTTCCAAGTTTAGATTCGAAATCTTTTTTTAGGTTAAAATTTTATTTTTTTGACAAGATTTCACCTCAAAATCCATAGAAGGATGCTCGGAAATAAAATATGCTTTTTCACAGGAAATAAAAGTTGAAAGGTTACAATTGCTGGAGTCTATGAACCCACCCGCTTAACTTTTAAGGAATACTAGTATTGAGGAGTCATTACTCTTGAGAAACTCTTTTTAGTGCCTTGCGTATCCTATCTATTTCAATGTATTTACTCTGGAAAGCCTCGACAGCTATTGTAATCTCCGTTAGGAGTTTCTGGTTTTCCTCAAGGATTTCATGAGAGAAACGAGAATCGATTTTCTTTTCCCAAAGTTCTTTCCAGCAGTTTTCAATCTTTTCCTCCACACCTTCAGGTATACCTGCCTCTATTTCAGCAATCAACTTCCTCAGATTTTCCAAGACAATCTCCATTATCACTCACCCCACATTCATTCATAACGTGGGGGGTAGTTGAAGTTACGAAATAAACAAGTCAATAAATTTATGCAGCGTGAGGAATGTTAGAAAGGACTCGTCCCTCTCACATGGTGACTTTTTCCATAGACATCACGAACAAGCATGCTCTCCGTTGCACTCAAATTTTGAAAGCCTCCGACAATGTTTTTCAACTACCCCGTCCATCTATTTTCCGTATTTTGCACTCAGTTTCACTTGTGAATCCATTCCTTAATCCACAACACGTTTTCAAGTAGCTCCGTCATTCTTCTCTCCGCTTCAGGATTCCCCCCAGCAACCGCCTTAGCCAGCATTCCCTTATCCAGCCCCAACGCACTTTCTGTATAATTTAGGTGCCCCCCAAGGAAGGCAGCTATGCACCTTAGGAGAACTCCGGGATTCTGCTCGAAAAATTCATTCAGAAATCTGGAAAGAATATCAATAAAGGATGCTCTAAAATCTTCAAACAATGGGGACTTGGAGGCATTCTCAAAGAGCATCTGAAACCAGTTAAATCCCTGACTCATGAGATATTGTACCTCCAGTCCTCCCAGAAAAAGTCTTCGTGCAGCCTCATTAAAATTAATCTCATGACTCTTAGCATAGTCTTGGATCCTACTCCTTAAACTCTCGGGAATCCTTAAGGTGACCTTCTCTAAGTCTGGTTTAAAAACCCTAGGCCTACCCTTCACAAGCAAACCTCCAACATTTAGTGCCATACAATATATGTCTATTATTTTGTGTCAAGAAATAAATAAATCTTTACATCCGAAAAATCGTACAGTGGAAACAATACAAATTTGTCTGAGATAATTCAAATCACCAAAATATTCCCCCCATTTACTTCCTGAGGACCCGCCATCTGTTCAATGGTATTTATGGTTGGTTTTGGGTATAGATATAAATCATAGTTACTATATTAATAATAATTACGATTATTTATTGGAGCGTGGGTGTAATTACGATTCCAAGGTATCAAACCGTTACCAAAAAAATAATTGAAAAGTATGAGAGTGGGAAGAGAGCAGAAGCGATAAACGAGTTAGTATACAATCTGAGAGATAAGGATTTTAAGGTTCGAGCCGCTTGTGCAGAAGTTCTGGGAAATATAGGAGATCTGAGAACAATAGAACCTTTAAACGAACTCTTAAACGATGACTATAGCGAAGTGAGAATAGCGGCGGTACAGGCTCTCGGAAAAATTGGTGATGCCAGAGTCCTGGATTCTCTTGAAGGATTAATCAACGATGAAGACAGCGAGGTTAGACTAGTGACAATAAAAGCTTTAAGCAGAATCGGAGGCGAAAGAATCATCCACTCATTAATCAAATCCTTGGACGATTCGGATAGTAGAGTTCAAACCGTCGCAATCGAAAGCTTGGGAAGAATGGGGCCGAAAGCGATAGACCCTCTCCTCAAAACCTTGCTTCCTCAAAACCCTGCCGCCTCAAAACCACACATCCGTGCGTTTGCTGCAAAGGCCCTAGGAGAAATCGGGGACCCCAAAGCCATGGATACCCTGATAAAATTAGTAGATGATCCAAACAGCTTTGTTAGATTAAACGCGGTTGAGGCTTTGGGAAGAATAGACAATCCCCGAGCCGTGAAACCGTTAATCAAAGCCTTAGAAGATAAGGAAGCCGAAGTAAGAATAAACGCGGTGAAGGCACTCAAAATTGTAAGATCCGAGGAAGTGGTGGAAAATCTTATTGAAGCCCTACAAGACTCCGATAGTAGGGTTCGTATGTGGGCCGCTGATGCCCTAGGAGTTAAAGGAACCGTCGAAGCGATGAGACCACTTATAAGTCTGCTCGAAGACAGCGATCCCCGTGTAAGGGAGAATGCTGTTAAAGCGCTGGGAAAAACCGGAGATGAGGAAGCAGTTGAGCCCCTAATGGAATTACTGAGAGATGAAGATGAAAGAATCAGAGACGTTGCGGATAAAGCACTAAGCATTATCGCGAAAAAATACGGATTATCAAAAGATGAAATGCTGAGAAGGACAAAAACTGAACTTCAAGAAGAATAACTCCCAGATTTTGGAAACAATATTATTATCTCTAAAAACCGAACTTTCCGCTCTTTATTTTAATCTAGAATTCATAGCAGATTTATTTTACAAAGAGAAAGAATAGTACATAATGAATACTCCAACCCTTTTCTCCCTCTTTAAGAAATGCAGCCCTTTTGGTACTATTTTTTGCGTAGATATTCTTTTAACCATGATTTGAGGTTTATTTGGTTTAGTATTTCGTAAGCGTGTTTGTTTTCTATATCGAATACTTTTCTGGGATCTGTTTCTCTGGAGGCCTCGTATAATACTGCTTTGATTTCCTTGGCTGCGAAGGCGGGAAGGTTGTTGATTATTTGATTTGCGAGTTTCAGTGCCTCATCCAGCACTTTATGGTCGGGAACCACGCTTTTCACCAAGTTAATTTGGAACGCTTCTTGTGCGGTTATGTTTCTTCCTGTTAGGAGAAGATCTATTCCTAGGCCTCTGTTCACCGTTCTTAGATATAGACTTGTTACTCCCCAGAGTAGGGGAAAACCCAGGCGGGATTCAGGGATACCAAAAACTGCGTTTTCTCCGGCTACTCTTAAATCGCAGGCTAGGGCAAGTCCTAGACCACCACCTCCCAGAGCGAAGCCCCGGACAGCGGCTATTGTGGGTTTGGGATATTTCTCCATTCTTTGGAAAAAGTTGTAACCGATTTCCATTAGGCTTAGCATCTCTTCTGGGGTTGCTTGTCCCACGGCCTTTAGGTCCATTCCGGCGCTGAATACTCTTTCTCCTCCGGTTATTATAACCACTCTAATCTCGTTGATTTCTTCTATAATATCTAGTGCCTTGCTTATTTCGTCAAAAAGGTCAATATAGAGAGCGTTTACGGGCGGTTTGTTCAGAGTTAATATTGCAGTTTGATCCTTAAGACCGGGTTTTACCAGTATTAAATCCCGTAGAGATTCACCACCCAAAGCACCATTCTCCTCCTTTTACTCTATTCGAAGATTATACCTTTTTACGCTGGTCAGATTCTAATTATTTCTCAAATATTTTAAAAT
>DXJA01000051.1 GCA_019056875.1 Candidatus Jordarchaeum madagascarense | reverse complement strand
TTTTTGCAGGTGTGCAGTATCGCCCTCAACCTGCCGAGGATTTCTCTCCGCTCATTCCGGGGTAGGCCTGCTTTCCACAGGTGAAAGCCCACCTGTTTCACCGCGTGTCTTATGCAGAGCTGGTAGTTCAGGGCTTTGTCCAGGAGGACGCTTCTCAAGGGTTTGTCCGCATCCGCTACCAGGATATCGGCCTGGGTTTTTACCTGTTTTGCGGTTTCCCTCCACTCCTTGTTTACTGTGAGTCCCAGAAGGTTTTTCTCGCCTGTTTCGGCGTCTTTTCCTATTACCACATTGATTTCGTTCTTCTTCTGGTTCAGTCCGTGGGCTTTTGTCCCGTCCGCGTAGAGTAGATCGGTTTTCGGTTTTTCCGTTTTTCCGCGTTCCTAATCTATGAAGGCTCCTACCTCTTGGACGTAGGAGTGGATTCTGTACTTGGGGACCTCGGCTTTGGTGAGGTTCCGTATGACTGTTTGGGAGTCCCGGTAGGTGAGCAGGGTTGCCAACTCGGCGCACTCGAAGTCCAGGTCGCCAACGATCCTCTTTCTGGGCTCTAATACCAGGTGGAGGAGGAAGGATCTCAGTATGGTTTTGTTCTCCAGCGACTTCACTTTGACCAGCTCTCAACAACCATAAGCTGGTTTGGGTGCAACACACCACCCGAACTCGTCATGAACGTGTGCTCCCTAAAGCCCATAGAGAACCTCGTACACCAAAAATAAAAATTCGCATTACTTTTGTGGAGCGCTATAATTATAGTTGACGTCCAAGAACCTGCTTCTATGAGTTGAAATATTTCCGGTGGAATTTAAGTGGTTGTAATTCTTGAGACGCATGTACCCAAATGTATCCAATTGCCAATTACCTAATGCTCCGATGAAAGCACTGTAGAAGTGGGCCATACCTGCCGCCGCCCATCCGTTTATTACAGCCGCAGCTCCATAGGGCCAAACCTGACCTGTGAAACCGTCCTTGTTTATAAGATAGTATGTAACCGTTGATACGATATCCCACCACGATTGGCTATAGATGGAATAATGCAGTTTCTCAAGTGTTCTGAATCCCCACTCTCTGTTATATTGTATCACAGCGAGGAGGCTGTCATAATATTTTTTTCTTTCATTGTCCCAATTTGTCCTACTATATATTCAATAGCAGTGAGAAAAGCCCAGCTGCAATTCCAATTGAATCGGGGATAGCCAAAGTAGAAATACTTGCTATTTCAAAAGGTAATTTAACTAGTTTAATATTTTGTGAGAGGAAAGACCATACGTAAAGTAGATACCACGCTACATCTTCTAATAAAGTGGGTCTTCAAAAAAGGAGGGAGTTAAGGGTACTTTAAGTAGAGGGCTTGAAGCTCTCGGGAGACAGAGACTTTAGCTCATTCCGAAAGGCTGACTCGTAGAACAAACCAATTATTAAAACTACAAGCAGAGATACGAAGAGTACGAGAGCAAGTGTAGTAAACATTAACCCGATTTGAGCATAAAACTTTAGCGAGAAGGCTAGACCGATTGAAGGCCCAATTGAAAAGTAGGCTAGTGGAACAGATAGCATTAACTTGTTTTTCTGGGAACACTCTCGAGTAAAAGCTTTCAAAGCGTTCCAAGCCTCGTCAAAGCTCTCAAAATTCTTAGACAGAATCCTAAAAATGCTACCTAACGGAAGGAATACCAAGAATAGACACAAAATAATAAATGTAACAGGCCAAAACACCGTGAAAAGTGAGATGTCATAATATAGAGTATAAGCCATCACCCATAGTGGTCCAGTCTGGTAGTCAAGTAGTATTGCCATAGGCAACCAATAGTAATCCTTTAGCGAATTGATATCAATTAACCTCCAAAAGTCGTAGATAAAAAGCAACCCAAAAATTAAAAGGAATAAAAAAATTAGGAGGTATGTTACGTTTTTCGTTTTCATCTTCATAAACACCTCTTAATTCTTTCTTTTCGTAGCGGATAAATTATTCTGTTGGCCATGTGCCCATCCACACCATGTGATTCAGTCCGAGGGCTGCACCCCAAAGCAACATATTGGATCTTAGATTGTCAAGCAGATAAACCGAGGTAATACCGTAAGCCAGCAAGCCACCTATAGTAATTATGGGAACGTAAGGAGTATAGGGATTGGGCAATCCTTGAACGTAGGCGCCATTGTAGAGAACGTAGCCAATCATGAAATAAGAGGGAAGCCACGCATATATAGTCCAAGGATAGATGCAACGTACACGAAGTTGAGACTGTATGCCCCAATTTTCATAAGCAGACATCCCCCAAGCATAGACTGTCCGGTCCCTAAGATACTCTGCCTCCAACTCAGGGATAATACCGAGTCCAAGTAACAAATATAGTCCCACTAGTGCTCCAAGTATATAGCCAGCTCCGGCAGTAGCTGCTAAAGTAGGAAACAACCAGCCTAGTATGCTCTCATACGAGACACCGCCGACCATCCCCGCAAGTGCTAACACAGTCCAGAGGTTAGATTCGGTGGGATAGGTGAATCTGACGTTGAAGTAAAGTTCCTCCCCGATTATGATCCAGCCCCAGGGCCAAACGTAGGCAGGAATGTAATACAGGTAAACTCCAGCGTAAGGATCTGCGATTTGTACTCCCTCTGAATTGTAGAAGTTTGCTTTCACCAACTTTTGTACTGTACCATTTACATTGAGTTCATACACCGTGCATGTGACCGTGAATTCGTTGCCGTCAATCGTTGTGTTGTACTCCCACTGGTCGGTCACTTCGCCCTTCTCAACGATTAGGTCACAGTAAGCCTGAGAAAGGGTGGGTACCATTGACGCGTGTATTTCGCTTATCATATCGACGTATTTTATAATATAGTTTTCGTACTCTGGGTTTTCAGATAGGAATTGAGAGAAATACATTTTAGAACTTTCTCTTTCCGGAAAGATCAGCAAGTTTAAGTATCTGAGTTTATCTTGTTTAACCCATTCTCTGAAACCATTGTTTATAACAGATAGAAGCTCACTTAGAGTTTCATTTTCTATTACCGGTTTCAAGATCTGGTCCCAATCGTATAGCTCTTGGGATTTAATAGAATTTTTTGAATCCATGTTTGAGATAAGCAGCCCAGTAAAAACGTTTTGTTCCGGTACCTTATATGCGGTCATTGTGGCTAGACCGGTTCCC
Source organism: Candidatus Jordarchaeum madagascarense (assembly GCA_019056875.1). Classification (GTDB taxonomy): domain Archaea; phylum Asgardarchaeota; class Jordiarchaeia; order Jordiarchaeales; family Jordiarchaeaceae; genus Jordiarchaeum; species Jordiarchaeum madagascariense. Next base: position 291 of record DXJA01000051.1, on the reverse strand, counting down.
ATTCCTAGCATGATCACCGCGAAGAATATTACAAAGAAGACCTTAAGTTTTTTCATCCTTCTCCTCCTTTATTCTTTTATTTTTTCGGGTGCTGAGGGCAATGCTGTAATATGTTGGATTTCCGAATTCGGTATCTTGGTAAGGTGTGACTGGACTTCCCGTTTCGTATAGGACAAAGAATCGGGAATCATGTGTGTTACCTCGTCTTAACCCGTATCAACCTCAGCACGCATTATAAGTTTTATCCGAACAAATATATTAATATTTTGCTATTTATTTATTTATTTATAC
>DXJA01000466.1 GCA_019056875.1 Candidatus Jordarchaeum madagascarense | reverse complement strand
CGAAAATATCTATTTTTTTTCTATCCCTAAATTCTGTAAATAGCGTAAAAATTAGATATTTTCGGTAATTGACGAGTAGTCTAAAGAAATTTTAAGCTAAAACCGCACATAAACACAATGCTAAAAACACATTCCAAAGAGCTTTACTTTTTCAAGATTGCCCCACATTTAACACACTTCTCGTTTGTCTTGGCGTTTTTTTCTCCGCAGTATTCGCAAACCGTAATACCTAATTCTTGGCTACCCACTGATTCTGCTTTTATATTCTTCTGAATAATTTCTTCAAGCTCGGCCATTATGTTTTCGATTTTTTTGTCCTTGTCTTTCACGCTTTTAAAATTCAAAAATATACAGGCTTCTCCCTCTCCCGAGCTAACCGTGATTTTTAGACTTTTCATTACCAAACCCGAAGTGTCTAAATGGGCGACTTTCTCCAGTGGAATTTTGATTGCAAGTTCATAGGTTGGTTTAATTATTCCCGATCTCTGGACGAAGAAAATGTTGTGGTTTGTAAACGCCAGTAAACCGGGGTTACCCTGGGCTGCTGCTAGGGCTTCAGTTACTGGTGTCACTTTTATGCGGGCTTTGATGCAGAAGTCATAGAAAACAATTGTTTCATCATTAACTAGGTTGTTCTCTATGATGTTAAGGCCTTCATCAATGATTTCTTCTCGATTATACATGATAGAATCCCTTACTTGCATTATGGATTAATACATAGACGCATCTGGTATAAAAGCTTACTCAAATCTTGGAAATTTTATTCATGATGAGGAATATTTAAAGTTGTGACTAAATAAAGAATTGCTTGTGTTAAACTTTGATGGTGTTGGAATTGACGAAATTTTATCATAACGAAGATGCGGATTTGACCGTGCTCAAAAATAAATTAATCGCAGTAATCGGCTACGGTAATCAGGGCCGTGCCCAGGCGCTAAACATGCGAGACAGCAGTCTAAACGTGATAATAGGCAACATTAAGGATTCATATTGGGAATTAGCCAAGAATGACGGCTTTGATGTCTATCCCATAAAGGAAGCCGCCAGCAAAGGCGATATACTTTTCCTACTTATTCCCGACGAGGTGATGCCCCAAGTCTACGAAAACGAAATTCAGAGCAAATTATCAGAAGGAAAGGTTCTCAACTTCGCGTCAGGTTACAACATAGCCTTTGGTTTAATAAAACCACCAAAAAGTATTGATGTGGTTATGCTGGCTCCCCGCATGATTGGAAAATTTGTACGTGAACTGTTCGTTAAGGGTGAAGGCTTTCCGAGCTTCATCGCTGTAGAGAACGATGCCAGCGGAAAAGCAAAAGAAATAGTTCTAGCTCTGGCAAAAGCCATAGGTTCCACCAGAGCAGGGGTGTTGGAGGTTACCATGGCTCAGGAGGCTTACATGGATCTTTTCTCGGAACAGGGTACAGGCCCCATCATTGGTAGAACGCTGATGGCTGCTTTTCAGATCCAGGTCGATGCCGGTCTTCCCCCCGAGGCGGTTCTCGTAGAGCTGTACATGTCAGGAGAACTGGGATTAGTTTTTCAAACATTCGCCGAAACAGGAATTGCGGGACAGATGGGCTTGCACTCCCAGACCAGCCAGTACGGGTCGATAAGTAGAAGCCTAACCCTCAATATCGATCCTATTGTGGAGCATCTTCAGAAGGTGTTTGAGGACATAAGGAACGGGGATTTCGCAGAAGAGTGGAGGAAGGAACAGGAAGCGGGGTACCCCAAATTTAAAGAATTAACAGAATTATCTAAACTTAATCCTCTAGCTCCTTACGAGAAAAAAGTCATTGAAGGGCTAAGAAACAAACCAGAGGAATAAGCATAACCTCTCCTTAAAACACAAATAGTAGGGGTTCCATAGATTGTTAATGGGAGGATCGTTGCGTGTCTGACGCTATTCCAGTTAACGTGGGCCTTCTAGGGCATATTGATCACGGCAAAACAGAAGTGGCAAGAGCTTTGAGTGAAGTTGTTTCCACCGCCGGTCTGGACAAGCATCCACAAGCCCAAGAGAGAGGAATCTCAATAGACCTAGGGTTCACATCCTTCCACCTAAACGGTTACCTGGTAACTCTGGTTGACGCTCCTGGCCACGCGGAACTCATACGAAGCGTGGTGGCTGGAGCAAACATAATTGACGCCGCGATACTGGTGGTGGCAGCCGACGAAGGGCCAAAAATTCAAACCGGGGAACATATCGTTATTCTCCAGAGTTTCGGAATCTCAAAGGTGGTGGTGGCGTTAAGCAAGAAGGATCTAGTTCCTCCAGACAAACTGGACACGGTTAGGAATCAGATTAAAAACGTTCTGAAGGGTACAGCACTAGAGGGAGCACCCATAATTCCAGTTTCCGCGGTTACTGGTGCGGGAATAGAGGATCTCAAAAACGCTCTTAAAAGTATTCTGTCACCACCAAAAAGAGAAATAGAAGGATTCTTCAAGATGCCCATAGACCACGCCTTCCGTATCAAAGGCGCCGGAACCGTTATAACTGGAACAATTCACCGCGGCAAGGTCTCGGTGGGGGACGAAATTGAGGTTATGCCCCTAAAACAAATCGCAAAGGTGAGGTCAATTCAAACCTTCAGAGAGTCCAGAGACACGGCTCAGGCAGGGGACCGGGTGGGTATCAGCGTTACCGGTCCAGAACCGGAGAAGATCTTCCGTGGATTCTATGCTGGCAGACCGGGAACCCTAAAGGTAACTGATCAATTGATTGGGCGGATTAAAATGAATAGGCTGTTTAAATACCCTCTTCACTCCGGTGTTCAGGTACACCTCACCGTGGGGATGCCCACAGTTACCGCCACCATGATTCCCTTCAAAAGATTTGAGGGAAAAAACCTTCTCCTAGAGGAGGTAAAGAGTGGAGAAACCTTCGATGCTCTTTTCAGGCTCAGTGAAAACGTGGTTGCCGAGGAGGGCACACCCCTATTGATTTCTCGCCTTGATTTGCCCCCCACAATACTAAGAATCGCGGGAAGTGGAAACGTAACCGAAGAGACCGCCGGCAAATTGGAATTCTTTACTGAAAAAACCAAGACCGGTAGAGTTAAAACACCGGTTCACCCTAAGGGTAGCGTTATTTTTGGTTTGGCGGAAACCAAGTACGGAGCTGAGAGATTGTTAAACGAAGCCGCAACCACCGAAAAAGGAACCTTGGGAAAAGTGGTTTCCACTTTCGGAGGAAAAGGGGCGGTGATAATCAAATTCGAAAAACCAGTTTCAGAGGGCGAAGCGGTTTTTATTAGAAAGTATAAACCACGCAAAGTTTAATGGAGGAGTTAATCTGAGGGAACTAATCAAAAAGTACATGAAGGGGCTAATTCCCCAAAATATGTTGGAACGAGGAACCATTGTTCTAGAATCTCAACTTGATCCCCTGCGCATATTATTTGAACAGAGAATAATACCCGAAGATGGATGGAGCGATTCCCAAATAAAACTCCTACTCACGATTCTCTCCATGATGGACACAGACAAGGATCCCCAATCGGTTAGGGTGGGTGAAAGGGAGGCCAGAGTAGCCTCACCTCTAGTATCGGAGCTCGCGGCTGACTTTTGCCACGGGATAGGTCGTAGCGGCGAGATATCCGCTCCCCAGCCCAAAGCACCGGGGGCTTCAATAATGTACACCATAGTAAATATGTTGGCTTCTGATGCTATCCGCAGATTCGGAGCCCCCAACCTGAAACACGCCTTCCTGCTTCCCCTGCCCACGGGAATGTCAATCGGTCTTACGATTTCAGCCATGAGACGTAAGAGGAAGGGAAAATATGTTGTTCACCCCCGTATTGATCACAAGTCTCCCCTGAAGGCCATAGAGTTCATAGGCTTGGAGCCTAAAATCATAGAGGGTGAGTTAGAGGGTGATGCCGTTATTGTTCCCCCAGAAAGAGTGGCGGAGGCAATAGATGAGGAAACTGTTGCAATTCTGTCTACAACAACCTTTTTCCCACCCCGTGAACCCGACGATGTAAAAGAAATAGCTAAAATCGCACAAGAGCATAATGTTCCACACGTGATTAATAACGCGTACGGGGTTCAGAGTAGGGAGATAATGAAAAGGATAAGGTCTGCGGTGGACGCTGGACGTGTGGATGCTGTTGTTCAGAGCACCGACAAAAACTTTCTAACACCGATAGGGGGAGCAATCGTTGCCGCGCCAAAACAGGAAACCTTGGATGAGGTTAGCGAGCAGTACGCGGGAAGAGCTACGGCGGCACCAGCGACACAGTTCCTAGCCGCGATACTAGCTTTAGGCGTTAAAAACTACGAAAAACTCAGAGACGAACAGGAAAAAAACAGAGAATACCTTGAAGAAACCCTTAAAAAAATCGCTGAAGAATATGGAGAAAGAATCCTTAAAGTATACAACCCTATAACATGTGCAATGTCCATCACTAACAGAACCCCCAAAAAAGTCGGCGGGGCACTATATAATCTAAGAGTAACAGGACCAAGGGCATTGGGACCTACAGACTACGGCTCATGCTATAAAAAATACCCTACAGCCTATATAACAATGAATGCAGCAATAGGAACCCAGCATCAGGATATAGAAAAAGCAATTCAAAAACTTGAAGAAACCCTAAAACAGGTCAAATAACTCTTAAACACAAACATATTCCTGTGGCCCTTTTCTCATCCATTCTGGAAACTTTTTCGCGATTAAAATTGCCTCCTTCCCCAAGTGTAACCTTCGAAAGAGTTAAATTTTTTGTTATTTATTATTATTTACTATTTTATGATGGGAAAGGATATGTTACCAGCAGACGTTGATAAATTGGTTAAAGGCTTAAGTGAGGCTTCACGCATCATTAAGGCCTCGGGAAAGCCTCTGGAACTCTTCAGAACAGCGTACCACGCTATTACTTCATTAAAGTCCTATTGTGTTAATTTTTCTGATAAAGGTGGAGACGGGTCTCCCTATAGCGTCGAGGCTCGGCTTCTCTCATCTGAGAAGGGTGAGAGAGTGGTGAAGCAGATAAGGGCGGGTAGTGATGTTAAGGGAATAGAGCTGAAACTTTGGAGCTCCAGCAAAGAAAAATCAGACTCGAAAATCGAAGAAGAGGCTAGAAAAATCGAGGAAACCTTGTCTAGAGTGGGCAAACTCTCTAGTGAGAGTCTTAAGAACTTTTACAACGCAGTGGTAATCGAAAGAAAACTAGACATCTCATTAAACAGGCTTCTAACAGGCGCCACAAGTCAGCAGGTATATTTCGATGTTGCAGACACTAGAGAAAGAATGATCCTTTTACTTGGTAGATTCGCCCCCGCTATTATCCAGATGGAAAAAGCGTTAGAAGACCTCACGAAACTGGGAAAAGAGAAACCCATCAAAAAAGATGTGGGCGAGAAAATGGCCATATCAATTCTAAGATGGAAAAGTGCAATTAGTGAATACATATCCCAAATCAAATGAAATAAAACAAAAAACATTTTACCCATTAACTCTATTGAAAATTCTCGTTTTCGCTCTATTTCTTTTATCAAATTTATATCCACTATGAAACGCTTTCCAATACTTTTGATTTTTCGATTTTATCCTATTTTTAACGATTAACGTTTTTCTATCTGATTGAGTGTGATTTATAGCGCTCCTCAAAAGTTTTGCGATTAGTTGAGCGAAAGAGTCAAATCTTTTTCTGGTTATATATCTGTTCTGGTGAT
>DXJA01000007.1 GCA_019056875.1 Candidatus Jordarchaeum madagascarense | reverse complement strand
TCTGATATCCATAAAAAACATATTTTTAGAAATTTTAATTTAGGATATCCTTTTCAAACTAATTTTCACCACTCAATTATTAAACAAAGTAAAAAATTGGCATTTATCGCATAAACACAAACTGTAAAAAACTCTTTTATATTTTTAAAATAATATTTTAAATGAATTTCAAATCAGACTCTTAAAAACTTCTTATTTTTTTAAAAATTCTAAAATTATCCTTTTTATCGAAATCGTGAGTTATAAAAGCCTTATTCAGACCTAATTTATGCCTTTAAACAGTCTATTTGGTATATGATTGAGATTTTTGGAGCCTATCACTCAGTATTATTATTTGTTCTAGTCTTTAAATGGAAAAAGCTAACCTTGACAAAAACTAAATAATTATCAAGAGGTTAATACTAAATTCAGTCGAAACAATCTATCCCATTTATCAAGGTGATTGTTCTCTGGAGAAATAGTGAGATGAGAATTATCCCTCTAGCGTTTGAAAGTCTTGGGACTCGAAGTATGGCGACTTTTGTGGAGACTAAGGATTGCCGTATTCTAATTGATCCCGGTGTTGCGCTTGGTCCTTGGAGGTATGGTCTTGAACCTCACAAAATAGAGGTGGAGCGACAGTTACAGCATTGGAGGGAAATCAAATCTCACTCCGAAAATTCAAGTATATTAATCATTACCCATTATCATCGTGACCATTATAATCCTAAGGAACCAAAAATGTACCGTGGCAAAACCGTCTTGGTAAAGCATCCCGAAAGGGATATAAATTTTAGCCAGAAAACGAGGTCTAAATATTTCCTAAGGCAGATACAGGGTTTTACAAGTGAGATTCGGTACTCCGATGGGCACACCTTTGAATTCGGAAACACAGCGATAATTTTTTCGGAGCCCGTGAATCATGGACCAGATTCTAAGATAGGTTACGTAATCGAGGTGGTAATAAAAGAGGGAAAAGATGTTTTTCTGCACACATCTGATGTGGAGGGTCTTAGCTTGGAGAATCAAGTCTCGTTCATAATCGAACAAAACCCTGATATTATTTTCTGTGACGGCCCCATGACTTATATGCTGGGGAATCATTATTCTCAAGAAAATTTACAGAACTCAATCCAGAATATTATACAGATAATTGATAAAACGGGAGTCAAGAAATTAATATTGGATCATCACCTTCTGAGAGATCTTGACTGGAAGCAAAGCGTCAAAGATCTCTTTCCAGTTGCTGAGGAGAAAGGATTGGAAATCGTTACCGCCGCAGAATTTAGAGGTTTAAAAAATGAACTATTAGAAGCCAGAAGAAAGGAACTCTGGGAAACAATGCCAGTCCAAAAATTAAAAAAAACCCAAGTATGATTTCGGAAAAAGTTTTGAAATGAATTATAGCTTACTTTTTAATTCTTTTTTGCTCAATTTTGAAAGATGGTCTGCTAGTCTTATGGGTTCCGGTATACGGAGCTTTGAGGTTTCCAACACCATTCCTATGGCGGTTTCAAGAGAAATTTTGTGTCCCACACTAACAAACACCGGTTTGACGCCGAGTCGCGTGGTGACCGCCGCTCCCACCACCTTTCCATTGAGCACAACAAAGGAGTATCTGTCACCCTCTTTTTTAGGTAGTATTTCGCCGCAGAGTAGGGTTTTAGCAACACCCAAGGTTGGTTTATCTACTAAGATTCCAAAATGTGATGCCGCTCCCAGTAGAAACGGGTGCAGTCTTCCGTTGGAATCCACCATAAACAAATCCACTCTACTCTCCAAGCTCTCGGCAACCTTCAGGATTGGTGGTGTTTCCCGGAACGAAAGAAGTGTTGGTATATACGGGAAAGAGATTTCGGTATAAACAATTTTCTCTTCCACGACTCGCATATCTTCACGGTTCAAAACGACCCCGCAGGCAATCGCCTTATCCTTATGGTAGGCTACGTCTAATCCACATATATTTTCAATTTTCTCAAATCCATCCTCCTCAATTACCTGCGAGGCTAATTTTTTCTGAAGTTCCCTTGCCTTCTCAAGCGTCAAGCCAATTTTACTCAACTCTTCGTTCCAACTACTACCTTTTTTCAACCTGTTAGAAACCAATTAAAAAACGCCTCTCCTACCTACATATCCACGGTCAATTTTGAAGTGAACTCCATTTTTAATCACTTAATACTCCTAATAATCCACAAATGACCCTTTCTTTTTTTAAAATTTTCAAATAAAAATAAAGAAGTTTCGTATAGTAGGTATTGGTAGACCCAAATGTTCATATCCATCCTACTATCGCAGGGGGGAAGAATACGTAGGGTGTTAGTGACAGAACTTGGTAGGTTATGCTGTTTTTTTGTCCCAGGGTCATAATCCACTGGCCTTCGAGGTCGCCTATAGTTGCCAAGCTGTTAATGGGTTCAAAGTCTTGCACCCAAACCATACACGGGCTTATATCTTGGCCATCGCATTCCACGGTAACCCTTACATTCCAGTAATAAATCGGCAATAAAATGGGACCGAGTGGTATAAAGTAAATTCCATCAGGACTGGCAAACGTGTAAGGCCACTTAGCGACCTCAACATGCTTGGACCAAGAAGAAGTATCGTTAATTTGATTGAAGGCGTCAAGTGCATTCAGTAATCCATATCCCGCGCCGGGGTCCCAGCCCGGAAGCAGTATGTCGTTCATCGCAGCCGCTCTAATTATTGCGGCGCGTATTCGGAAAGACCATTCACGTCTTGGGATATTAAGTTCCTTACAGGTTTGGGCAAGCATTGCTGCAACTCCAGAGGTTTCTGGACCAGCCAGACTGGTGTGTCCACTGGTGGACGGCGCGAGTACCTCGGGTTTGGGGTATCCATCCCAGGTGGGCCCAAAGCTGGTGATGCTTGATGGAAGACCATTCTTATCACATGCGCCTGATGTTAGGGCAAACTCGCAAATACCGGGGTGTGCAACCGTCCTTATTTTATTATAGGCGTTCCCCACGGCCAAGCAAACCACTATTCCACAGTATCGGTAAACATAATTCATAATATCTGTAAGGGTTCTGCTCATTCCAAGAGGGTTAGTTGTTCCATCGCTAAAATTAATCACACTAATATTATACTCATCCCTGTTAGCGGCACACCACATAATCCAAAACACGAGATTTGATGGATCATAGGTAAAATCTCTGTTGATGACTCTAATATCAATTATGTTTGCACCCCGTGCAACACCTAGACCCGATCCTCCAGCGGCGCACCCAGCAACGGCAGTACCATGGTTTACTCCGTAGGGATAGGTATCTGGAATCGGGTCATAGTCGGTACCACTGGTATCTATGACTATTCCCGTTGCTCCTTCAATATTTAGAATAACCTCTCCGGTGTTGTTTTTGTAAAAGTCTCCCGCTGGGTTTTCAAAAGCCTTATCGCTTATCCCTGCATCCAAGAATGCTATGCTCACATACTGACCAGTTATGTTACGCTCATTCAATTGTAAGGCCCAGACTTCAGGGGCATGGGTTAACGCCACCCACCATTTGACTTCCTCCTGTTTTTGCATGTCCTTTACTTGGTGCCATTCCCCCTCTAATTTCTGGGAGTTTATGGTCTGAAGTATCTCTAATGTTTCATTAACTATGCCTTCTGGAGAGAGGTACTGTTTGAAGTCATTTTCCACGTATAGAATCTTATCCTGATACTGTTTAGTGAATTCTTCCAAATTATCGTAACCCTGAATTTCACATGGCAACATGTGAATATCCCCCAAGTTTACAAGGAAGGGATCACCACTGGTGCCACATTTAATTTTTAAATAGTCCAGACTTTCCAGTTCCTCTACCATACTGGTATCAATGTAATCCTTGAAACGTATCATGACTGGAATCCATTCGCCATCTAGACTTTTTGCCATTGATTTAATTTTCGGGTCGATAACCCAGTTATAATCCGGATTGTTGTTTGGAAACTGAACCACAAAAGGAATTGTTGAGCGACCAGAAGAAAATAAGGGATACACTGATACTAAAAAGATACAGATAATTATGAAAGCCGTCATTCCCTTTTTGGACCACGTGTCTAATGTAGCCATTTTGGTCTTGCTCCCTAGTTTCTTTCATTTCTTTAGTAGCCAATCCTATTTATGTTTTTACGTAATATGTTACAAATCTGGGAATAAATATCTTAATAAAGTTTTACACTTTTAAACTGATTTTACTCTTCTATATTTAGTATCAAAAGAGGAGAATTGGGATTGGCGTTAAAGATTAAAGGAATGAGTTTGGTTCTAAAAATTCCATAAGAATTTGAGGCCCCTTTTTTAAGTATTTTTTTGTGTTTGTTTATTTTTAAAAACGTAGTGATCCCACTTTTTTGAGGTTACAAATTAAATATGCTTATT
>DXJA01000465.1 GCA_019056875.1 Candidatus Jordarchaeum madagascarense | reverse complement strand
GTGAAATAGCCGAGAAAAAATTTGCCTAATGGAAGGTTTTAAACTATGTCGTCTCAGAAAACTCTACAATTGATAAAGATGCCCTTTACGCATGGAATAGAGATGGAAATTCAGATAGTTAACCTTAAAGGCACTTGGATTGACGGCGAAAAAATGGTTAGCATTATGGGTAAAATTGTTGAAGACGCAGCGACCAACCTAAAAAACCTATTAAAGAAACAGTCAGACCCCGTGACCGCATTCATTAATAAAAAGATTTCAAACATAAGAGTAGAGCAGATAAAGAAGAGAGGTGACACATTAAAATGCACTTACAAATTGCCCGATGGAAAGCAAATAGACGTGGAAGTTCTGGGCCGAGATCCCCATATCGGCACCATAACGTGGATTTTAGAAGTAGCCACTCCTCCTTGTGACTCATTTGAGGAGTTGACTTGGTGGGCGCACACTCTTCTTAAACTCTCTCATGATGCACTTCCCCCCGGTATTAAGGTGGTTACGACGGGGTTGAATCCTCTTATGGATTTTCAGCAGGGACTCAGTTTCGGCGACCATCACCATATTGGAATTCCAGATTCTAATCTGAGAATTTATGCTTATAACCTGCTGAGAGCCTTTTTGCCTCATCTAATCGCATTGTCTGTGAACTCACCTTTTGTAGAGGGAAAGCCAACCGATATTGTTGAGCTAAAGGATGGAAAGCTGCAGGCCCCAAGATGTGTTAGGAGCGTGAGATTGGAGAAAAACATCAAGCAGTTGGGACCAGATGATGCCCAACACTATATTCCTTACCTCGACAATTATGATGAAAAGAAATTTGAAAACACAGTGGGGCGTATTCCCGCTCGGATGTGTGATATGTTTCCATTTACCACTTTCGGAACCGTGGAAGTACGTGTCTTCGACTCTCAGATAAGTGTTATTAGGAGAATTTCCTTAGCAGTTTTAATTCAGGCATTGGCTTTGAAAGCGAAAAAAATGCTTGGAAAGGGGCAAAAGATTCCCGATATAGATTCTGAATCATTGATAAAGAATCGTAGATCGGCTATAAGATGGGGGTTAATGGGTCCCTTCTTTAAACAAAAAGAGTTGGATGGATTCATAAAGAAGCATTCAGAGTTCTCTAAATTCTATTACTTTGAGGAGCCGGACGGTGGACAAGAGCCTCTGAAAAGGATGCTGGACGCGGTTAAGAACATGATGCTCTATTTAAGGGAAGAATTAGAGGAAATGGGTGTACTGCATTCAGAGTTTCTTAAACCCATTCTGTTAACGGTTTATGGAGATTTGGGTGGTAGCTTCTTCCCACCACTGACTACTGCGGATTATCAGCTGTTAAAATTCGTTGAACTTTCTGAGGATATGGAGCGCCTGACTCGTGAACTACAGATTATTGCGGATCAGAGCTGTGCTAATGTTTGGAGCGATCCTATTCTTGGCACACCTAATCTACAGGAAATAGCCCCAGTAACTGCCAGCATGGATATAAAAGTTGAACCCGAGGTGGTGTTTGAAGGTCAACCTGTAATCTGCAAAATATTCTTAGAGAACAAAGGTAAGAAACCTTTGGAGAAAATATCAGTGGCGAGTTCGATCTACGACAGTTTGGGTGAAGAGAAGCTTAGTGAAACTTTTGTAGTGGACAGGTTGGAACCCACAGAGAAAAGGGTTGGAGAAATCGAATTTGAAACAGAAATTGGCATTCCGCAGTACATGATGAAGACTGAACTTAAAGTCGGAACTGAATCAATGTTGGTTGAGAGAACCTCGATACATGCTTACCATGTTACCTGTACAAGTAATCTAATTGCACAAGTTGATGGCGTAATAGTTACCGGTGCAACTGAGGTCCCCTACGCAGTATTTGTGGAGAACGCTACACCCTTAGATATGAATTTATCGTTAAAAGTATCGATAGTGGATACTGACCAGAACGAAGCGCTCTATTCAATCTTGAGCGAGGATCAACTCTGGGCGGCAAAGTTGCAACCTTTGCATGCAAAAGGACAAGAACTCTTTGTGGCGATGTCTGAAGAAATGGCTAAACTACAGTGGGCTAAAGACGCGTTAGAAGCACAGCAGGAAGGTAGTTGGAATGAAATTCCACCCTTAGTTCTGCATCCACGGATGGCTAAATCATCTTTTCTTAGCCCTCAGTGTTCCATTGTTGCCCAGGTCATAGATCAGAAGGGAAAGGTGGTTTCGGAAAGAAGGTCTGCTACTTTCAGAGTTTTCTTCCAGACCCCAGAAGTTGCCCTTGAAATGAAGAAAGAACCAAACAAAACCTATCACGTTGGAGAAGCATTTGAAATCGGCTTTTCCGTAGACGCGACGAGAATATCATCAACTGATCCGCTTAGCGTGATAGTTAAATTGAAATCGACAAGTAATCAAGATTTTGAGATAGTGCTCAAAGAAGAAACCATTGATCCCAAGAAAGTTTCAGTAATAACAACCAATTGGAAAACAACAGAGGATGTGCTCAAAAATGTTCGTAGCGACATATTGAAGATCGGCGTAGAACTCTATCAAGGCGGAAATCTAGTTGAATATGAGGAGTTCCCTCACAAGTTTAGACTAGTTAAAGGGCCTCCGATAGAAATCGAATGGGTAGATGTTCCAGAGAAAGTTTTTATGAACATGCCGGTGAGTGGAAAACTGAAAATAGGAAAAATCAGAGAAAGTGAAAAACCCCTAGTTGTTAATGTTGAAGCTCTAATCAACGACCAACCCCAATTATTACTTACCAAAAGCATAGATGATTTACAACCAGAAACTCTCATTGAAATAAAACCCGTAAACATTCCTCAAGGTACAGAGCACTTCTGCTTCAAGGCCACACTTATCAAAAATGGAAAACCCATCCTTGAATCCATCCAAGAAGTTCCGGTAATCAATCTTGGAAGAGCAGTGGAAGTAACTTTCCAGAACATGCCTGATCACTTCGCTCCGGGTTCGATGTATGACCTCATGGTACAAGTAGCAAATCGAATAGATGACAAAATCGCTTTTGACTTGAATTTTGAGGGGGAAGTAGAAGGCGAGAAAGTTTTCAGAGAGGATGTACCGATACATCTTAACCCAAAGGAAACGCTACTAGCACAAATAGGTGTCAAAATACCCACATATCTTATAGATAAGGAGTGCGCCATAAACCTTATACTGAGTCAAAACGGGGTAGAAGGTTGGGTAAACAAAAAGAGAGTGAAAATCCAATCAGATAAGCCGAGATTCAGAGTGGGTTATAGCAGTAAACCCCCCCTTGCGGAGTATGTCATGTTTCAGGGTGAAGAAATGAAATTTAGTATCACTCCAATAATTCAAAGTTTTCTTGATTACGATATTAATGCCAGAATAGTTTTCGGAATTTTCGAAAAAAATACAAAGGCAGCAATATTACAGAAAAAAATGGACATCAAATTGGTTAAAGGAAAACCGATAAGACCTCTGGAGAAACCAGTAATATGGGAGATTCAAAGACCAAGTGAGTTGAAAACATACTTCCTTGGAACACTGATTTTCGATTTAGAGAAACCAGACAAGCCTAGAGAAGTATCCAATGCACTGGTGCTAAATTCACTAGTTGAGGTAACAATAGTTCCGGAAGCTTAATCTCACTGCTAAAGGCTTTTTCTCTTTTTTCTCTTAGTTTTTGGTTTAAAAATGAGAAATAGGAATTAACCTACTTCTAATCTAATTATTAGGTCTCGAGCGAGCTTTTGATACCATTGCAATAACTGCCCCAAGTTTTCCGCTTTAAAGAATACGCCTCTACCCGCATGAGCGATGGCTTCCATTATTCTCTCCTGTATCTCACTACCAATTCCCACGGTGAAAATAACGGCGTCCTTTCTATCCACGAAATACTTGTGAGCCATTTCTACCGGTGGGCCTTCTTCCCAGAAATCGGGGTAGCCGTCCGATAGGAGCACTATCATGGAAGGTTTCTTTTCTTGGGGTGCTTCTTTTTCCCATAGACTAATCATGTTAGACGCCTCAATTAGAGCCTCGGACATGTTTGTATGACTACTGGAAACTTTATTTAACCGATCTATGATTAGACGGCCCAGTTGGGAGACTCCAGACATTTTGCTTTTACCGGGGTGGAAGTAGGGAAGTTTCTTACCACCAGTCATGAGGAAGGTTAGCGGGTCTGC
>DXJA01000464.1 GCA_019056875.1 Candidatus Jordarchaeum madagascarense | reverse complement strand
TGTTTTTCCCAAGGCTTATTGTGATGCAAGACTTCTTTAGCTATTCCGCTGATTAGGATACCCGCATCCCTGGCTTCTCCCTCTAAATAGGTGGTTAACACCCGTGAGTTTAATCCCCTTCTCTGTGCTTCTTCTTGAGCAGCTATGCACGCTATTCGATTCGTGGCAATAAGCAGATTAAAAACCTTCCCGAACACTGGATCACCGGGTTTGGGTGTCTCAGGATAATGCCCTTTGAGACCCTCATCCAGATGTTTCTTCACCCCTTCTGAGCAAGAATCCCAAATCTCAAACTCCTTCAAGACGTTAACCGCGTCCCTGTACGTGGTCGGATCCGGCACTGTGGGACCCGAGGCGATGGTTTCTAAGGGGTCACCCACCACATCCGAGATTATTAGACTAACAATAGTGGCGGGATAAGCCGCCTTAGCCAGATTTCCGCCTTTAATAGCCGAGAGATGTTTACGCACCGCATTCATAGAGTTAATGTCCGCCCCACTCCTAAGTAGAGCTCTATTAATATCTTGAAGCTCTTCTAGCGAGATCCGCTCCGCCGGTAATGGAATTAGAGCCGATGCTCCTCCAGAAATCAGACATAAAACAATATCATTTTCTCGAGCTTTATCCGCTAAATGTATTATTCTCTTGGCTCCCTCTAATCCATTTTTATCTGGAACCGGATGTGAGGCTTCCACCAGTTCAATTTTAGAGGTTCTAAACCTATTTCTAGTACCCCTGAGGATGTTCACGCACCCATCGCTAATTCTCTCTTCCAAAACCTCTTCTACAGCTTCCGCCATAATACCGCTCGCTTTCCCTCCACCCACAACATAGATGTTGCCCAAACTATTCAGATCTAAAATTCTTCCATTGATTATTAATTTATATTCTTTTAAAAGAAGACTTTTTTTCACAGCTGTCTTAGGATCCGCGGCTTCCAGCGCAGACTCAATTAATGCTAGTACCGTTTCTCTAGCTAGCCTATTCTTTCCTTTAGATTTCCCAATAAGCTCGTCATAGTTGTTTATCAGGGATTTTGACATATGATTTATTTTAGGCGTTAAGAATTAAGAAACTTTTGTGAAATAACTAGTATCTTACGATACCTGTTTCTATAAAAACCTAAAAATAAGATTTCCAATCTTTCATCCAAAATTTTGGATTATTTGTTACATATTGGGCATTTCAAGCTATCTGCTCTAAGCCGAGTTATTCTTTTATTTGAAAGACATGTGGGACAAATGAGCAGCTCCGTGTGGCAGTTGGGACATTCTCTCTTGGTAAGGCATTCAATACAGAGCTCAGCCCCACACCCCGGACATCTTAGACCATGATCCCGACAGAAGCTCTTACGATGCCTCTTACATCGATACTTCGCTTTGTTAATACAATAATCGCAAAACCTTGGCAAGGTTTTTCCTCTCCTTTACCCATTAGACAGAGTTTCGTAATTTGAATTTGATTATAGCTTCTTAGTTTACGTGTTATATAAATCTTTTATTTTTTTGTATTAGGTTCCTCATCTACATCATGTGAGTTTCTAGAATTAAAATAGACGCCACCATACTTCTGTTAAAAAATTAAACATAAGTAGTGCGCCTGAAAGTATGTTAACTGTCCGAAAGTGTTCATGATTAAGGAGTAACTCGTGCAAAGGATTTAACATTAATTATGCTTTATTTTTGTTCAGGTAAAGAGTACCACCAAACATCCTTCAAAGAAGGAAAATTTTCTCGTGGTATTAATTTTATGGCGTTATTTTCACAAGTTACTCTGCATACTCCACAACCAAAACATTTCCAGGGGTCTATTACTGCTCTGTTTAGGGTTGGTGAATATGAAATTGCCCCGAATTGACAACGGCTTATGCATTTCTTACAACCTGTACATTTACTGTCTTCAATATTGGCAACAAAGTGTGAACGTTTATAAAAGTTCCATCCCCTTTCTCGAGAAATTTTGATGGCGTAACAGGATGGTGACTCACAGTTACAAAATCCACCTACAATAGGCTTCTTATAAATATAAACGGCGTGTATAAATCCTTGCTCATCGAATTTTTCCATACATTCTTTAGCTTCTTCTTGGGATAGAAATTCAACTCCTCCTCTGAAAAAATCAGGCCATTCTCTAACAAAATCAAGGGACATACCAAAACCGAAACATCGCTTTTCTTCTGGTCTTGCCCTAAGTATTCTCTCACAAGGACAGGCATACTTAGCAATAGGACTCGCAATGTCTAAAATCGCGTTAACCTCTTCTAATGTCACAACTTGATGTAGACCGTATAATTGATATCTTTCTTCTGCAAGTTTTCTTAGATTAGCAGCGGTTTCAGGATTTTTTTCATTAACCCAAGACATTACTACTTCAGCAAGTTGAAAATAAAGTTCTTCTAAATGGGAAATTGCAGGAGGTTTTCCCTTTTCCTTAAGAGGCCCAAAGAAATCCTTTGTATAATTTTTTATATTAAGATACCACTTTTTTCCATCCCCATGTTCCATACACCAATCGCACATTTTAGGTAGTCTCCTTAATTGTTATGGCGTTTTTAGGGCAAATATTCACGCATTGCATACAACCTATACATTGATCCGCAAAAATTCCAGTTACAATCCAATCATTTGTTACTTTATAAGGTTCTCTTGATTTAGGATGCGTGAAAAATACAAGACTAGGGCAGACCTTGAAACATTTTCCACATGTAAAAGGTCCTTCGCATAGGCTATTTTTTACTTCAATTTTGTACATAGAATCATCCGAAATTTATGAATTGATTAATAATTCAAATTAAAATA
>DXJA01000463.1 GCA_019056875.1 Candidatus Jordarchaeum madagascarense | reverse complement strand
TTCATATTTCTTAAGGATTAATGTTATGATGTTCCGCTCAAAATGTTGATTCTTAATATTTTTTAAAAAAATTAAAAGGAGAGGGTGATGATTTGGTAACTTTGGCTAAGTTTAGGGAATAAATTTTCATCACTCTTTTCAAGTTTATTCCCACCAAATCCTCAATTTTTTAGGTTTTTAATGACTTCTAATATTTCTTCGGTTTTGGGGATATCGTGCATTGAATCGCCGTAATAGGCGTATTGTATGATTCCTTCCTTGTCCACTACTAGTAATGCGGGCATTCTTCCCAATTTGCGGAGTATGATTTCTTGTTTCAGAGTTTTTGTGACTTTTTTATTCGGATCGTAATAGATGGGATATTTTCTTTTGGCGTATTTGGTCTCCAGCGTTTTGGCGTTTTCTAATTTGTCTGCGGTGATTGGATATAGTGCGGTATTTTGCTGCTCAAATTCATGGATGTGATTCGCTAACCTGGCAACATGCCCTCGACAGTATGGTCAAGTGATTCCTCTTAGCAAAACTATGACTACGTTTTGCTTTCCCTCAAAGTCTCTTATGCTGACTGTTTCTCCTCTCGAGTTCGGCAGGCTCAATTCTGGAATTTTTGTACCCACCATCTGGAACTTATCCTTCGTGTTATAAACACCTCCTAAATTTATTAAGAAAGTTAGAATAATACACATATCTATTCTACTTTGATACTAGTATTACAAAACCCCTGAGGTCTTCTTTAGGGGGGGTGGATTGTTCTTTTCTTGGTTCCGCGTTATTTTTTGAGATCTAGTATTTCTCGTGCTTCGTCTGGTGTTGCGATTGGCCTTTGGATTTCTTTTGCTATTCTTACCACTTTTTCCACGAGTTCGGCGTTGCTTTTTGCAAGCACTCCTTTTTCTAGGTAGATGTTGTCTTCCATGCCAACTCTTACGTGGCCACCGAGGAGTATGGCTCCTGTTGCCATTTGCATCTCGAATCTTCCCGGGGCACAGACTGACCAGGTCCAGTTGCTTGGAATATTATCAACGCAGTAGATTAGGGTTTTTAGGTCGGGAGACATGCATGAGAGCCCGCCGAACATTACAAACTGTATGTGTAGGGGTTCCTTTAGTGAGCCTTCGGCTACGAGTCTTTTTGCGGTGTTTATCTGCCCGGTGTCGTAGATTTCGAGTTCTGGTTTGACATTGTTCTCGTACATGAAGCCAGCCCACTTTGTAATAGTGTTTACTGGATTTCCAAAAATAACATTTCTAAGAACCGGTAGTCCCATATCTTCCCAAAGGTTGAGCGAACCCATATTGAGCGAAGAGAGATCCTGCTTGAAAGTCACCCTCTCCTTCATGATTTCGTCCATCTTCTCCGGGTCAACCCTGCCCCCACCAGTTGTTATATTTATGACCAAATCTGAGGCCTCACTCTCCCTTATTCTCTTAACGTACTCCTTTAGAACCGGATTAGGATCCTGTGCTGCTCCTCCTGTTTCAGCTTCCTTGGCGTGAAGATGAACCACCGAAGCCCCAGCCTTCCAACACTTTACACATTCCTCAATAACTTCGTCAACACTCCCCGGCACGTAAGGAGTTTGAGTCTTAGAAATAAACTCTCCGCCAGTCAAGGCGGCCGTTATTATGAGCTTCTCTCCAGCCATAAATCCACCTCCACTAAAAATTCATTAATGTAGTTACGAACATAGTTCCTTATTAAATATTCATTAGTTATATTTGAACCTTAAGAGCATTTCTACTTTTTACTTTTGGGGCATGGTTCGTCTAGTATTGCTATTACTTCGCGGTATTGTTTCAAATCCGCTGGTACGCTGAGTTGCATATTCTCTATGAAGTCGGCGTATCTTTTCTGATCCAAGACATCGCATAGAAATTTTTTAATTTTGTGAGCGACCCTTAATCCCTCTGAGCCGCATCGGTCAACTAGATGCAGGAAAATGTCGGCCGAAGAGGCTGATAGAGAAACATGTAATTGTTTGCCCTTATCCGGAATCTTGTTCCTCAGACTCCAGACCGTTTCAAAAAGCTCAAAGGCTTCCTCCGTTTTCTCAATCGTTTCTTCACAACTCAGTGTGGATGCCAAATCTAGGAGTGTGATGGCTTTGCTGTAGATGGCTATCGGATATTCGGGGACTATTTTTAAAGCCTCATCATAACTGCTTATTGCCTCTTCAAATTTGCCCAGTTTTCCAAGAGCAAGCCCCTTATTATAATGGGTTATGAAGTTATGGGGACTCAGGGTTAAAGCATGGTCAAAATACTTTACGGCTTTCTCGTATTCACCAAACCTTATGTGTAAGCTTCCCTTATTGTTTAGAGCTTCAACATCTTTAGGATCTATTTTTAGAACCTTATCGAAAAACTCCATCGCCTCTTTATGCCTACCCAGTTGGTCCAAGGCTGTTCCCTTATTAGCCAGGGCCACTATGTCTTGAGCATCAACCTCCAAGGCCTTATCATAAAACTTTATAGCCTCCTCGAATTCGCCACTATCAACCAGAGAGTTACCTTTATTAACAAAATCTTTTGCAGACTCAGAATTCATAACTAACATCCTCCTTCATAGTTAATGTGGTTAATCTTTACAAAACATATTGTTATACTACTAAATTCCCACAAGTTTAATCAAATAAGACTTTCTAAATTATGTATCTAATAAAAAAATTTGCTATTTATATTCGTTTACCCAATCTGTTTCAGTTATTCGAAAATATTTCTATATTTCTCGATTTCCGGGTGAACATCTAGATTCAATCTTTTGAAAAATGTTTTGAACATCTGTTCCCCCAGTATCTTAACCAACAAGTTTCTTATTTTCTCAACCGTTTTTGAAGCCTCTAAACCACAGACATCAGCAAGATTCTGAATGACTTGAATCATTAGGTAAGGAACATCATCTTCGAATTTTTTAACCTCCTCGGAAGATAATTTATTCGGATCCCACGCGGATTCTAGTGTTTCAATAACGTTTTCAACTCTCGAAATCATATCCTCGCATTTCAATGGTCCAGAAAAAGTTAGCAGAGCCAAAGCCTTATTAATAGAGGCCTCAGCCAAGTGGGGATTTAAGGCTAGTGCCTCGTCGAACAGTTGAGCCGCTTCCTCAAACTTGCCCAGCCGGAAAAGGAGGTTGCCCTTATTGTAGAGGGTATCCGCATCCTTGGGATTTATTTCTAGAGCCTTATTATAACATACGAGTGCTTCATTAAAAGAGAACAGGTTTAAGTGTGTGTTCCCCTTGTTGTGTAAGGCTTCCCAGTCCTGAGGATTTATTTCCAAGGCCTTGTCATAAAAACTGATCGCCTCTTTTAGTTTTCCCATCTCGCAGAGAGCATTTCCCTTGTTGAATAGTGCCTCGGAGTATTCTGGCTTCAGGGCCAGAGCCTGGTCATAATATTGAATAGCTTGCTCAAACTTTCGCTGATGAAAGAATTCGTTGCCCTTGTTGACAAGATCTTTAACTTTTTGCAAATCCAAATTCAGGTTCCTCCAACAACAAACACCAATTAGTACCTTTTTTCCTTTTCTCTTACTAGGTTTCAAACAGAATAATTCAAGAAAAACTCCTAAAAATTCCCTTTAGACTTTGCAGACTCGTAAGGAAACCAGCAAAGCTCTAGGCTAATGTGCAATAAACTGTGAACATGATAAAGGAGTTTATTGAGGGAGGGTTCAGCTGTGTTTGATAATAGATTTAAATGTTAGAATTGGTAGTGTTATCGTCTATTCTTACCGGATGTGTGTATATGTTTAGATCTGCCTCTCCATGTAAGGTTTTTTAGTAAATTTTAAATAAAAAATAGGATTATAAAAATTGATTAAAGGAAAAATCCTCTTTTTAGAAATGAAAAAGGGAGAGTTTTAAATGAGTAAGAAAAGTAAGGCAAAACCTAGTAAGGCAAAAAAGGCAGCAAAAGTTGCTAAACCAAAAGAGGGAGAGTTACCCGACTACATAAAGAACAAAATTTGGCTGAAGAAATACCCCGCCGACTTCCCCAAAGAAGTTAAAATCCCCACGGACAAGTCAATATCAGAAGTGGCGGAAGAAGCCACAGACAAGTGGCCCGACCATGTAAACATAATATTCTACGGAAGAGAGTTCACCCGAAAAGAGTTTAAAGGCCTCATCGACAGGCTTACCACAGCTTTCCAGAAAAAACTGGGAATCAAGAAAGGAGACAAGATAGCAATATACCTGCCCAACTGCCCCCAGTTCATAATAGCATACATAGCTGGACTGGCAGCCGGAGCAACTATGACCTGCATCAGCCCACTCTTCGTTCCCCGCGAAATCGCGTACCAGATAAACGACAGCGGAGCCCAAACCTTGGTAACCATGGACATGTTCTGGAAGAATGTAGAGCAAATAAAAAATGACGTCAAACTCAAAAACATACTCATAACCAACATATTCGGACAGCCACCCACCGTGCCAGAAGACAAGGAACAAGGAATCTACCACATGACCAACCTGATCAAAGACACCGAACCCGACGTAACAAGAATAAAAATAGATCCCATGAAAGATATTGCGGTAATCCAGTACACTGGAGGCACAACCGGTCTCCCCAAAGGGGCACTCCTCACACACTACAACCTTATAGCAAACGCTTACCAGATTGTACCCATAACGGAAACATTACAGAAGAGGTTCCATGAAGATAAGGTTAAGTCCGTCAGCGTGCTTCCCTGGTACCACATTTATGGTCAGACCTGCGAGATCGTGGCGGGTAACTTGGTTGATGCATGTGCAGTGCTTTTTGCAAATTTCGATGCTGGAGCTGTTCTTGATGCGGTTCAGAAGTATAAACCGTGGATGTTCTTAGGAGTTTCCGCTATGCTCATTGCACTCATGAACCACCCCAAGGCGCAAGACACAGATTTCAGCGTTCTCAAATACATGAACATGGGTGCCGCCCCGACTCCAGACGAGGTTGCAAAACAGTGGGAAAAACTATCGGGACACCCCCTTAGTGAAGGCTACGGTCTAACCGAAACAAGTCCGGTCACCCACACCCGCCCAGCCGAGATATTCGGCGAAAAATTGGGCAGCATCGGTCCACCCATCCCCAATACTCTGGCCGGCATAGTGGACCCAGAGAGCAACAAGTTTCTACCAATTGGAGAGATGGGAGAACTGGTTATTAGCGGTCCTCAGGTAATGCAGGGCTACTGGAACAGACCCAAGGACACCGAGGATGTTTTCTTCGAGGCTGGAGGACACAAGTGGCTCAAAACCGGAGACCTAGCCAAAATGGACAAGGAAGGATACTTCTACATCGTTGACCGTACCAAGGACATAATCAAGTACAAGGGACACAGCGTTTATCCCAGGGAGATCGAGGAGGTCCTCTTTGAGCACCCCGCGGTGCTGGAGTGTGCAGTAATCGGTATCCCGGATCCTGAGGCCGGGGAGAACATAAAAGCGTTCATTTCACTCAAACCGGATTACAAAGGTAAGGTAACCGAGGAACAGATGAAGAGCTGGCTCAAGGAGCGGGTTGCGGCCTACAAGTACCCCCGATTCGTGGAGTTCATAGACGCTATTCCTAAGACCATTGTGGGCAAGGTTCTGAGACGAGAGTTGAGAGAAAGAGAAACAGCAAAAATGGGATAAACCCTTCATAACTTCTATTTTTTCTTTTTTTGAATTTTTTAGAAATAGAAAATATATACTCTCGATTTTCAACTCACCTCTTGCCGCAATTTACGGAGGATATTATAGATGTTTTCATATGCCTGCTCAATTAGTGGCAAAAACCATAATTTTTTTAAAAAGTTAATAATAAC
>DXJA01000050.1 GCA_019056875.1 Candidatus Jordarchaeum madagascarense | reverse complement strand
TATAACACTGTTAATAATAATTTCGATTAATTAAAAACTCTTAGAGATTAATTAGGGCAAGAAGTATCCGCTTCCCTCTTTCATTAAAATCCAAAAGAAACTTTACCCGAATCACGCTTAACTTTTTGAGCATCTAATAATCGATATTTTGCTGTTGAATATCTGCAAAAGTTATATATATTCGAAGCATTAACCGTAAATTACTTCCCTAGTCACATAACTTGGATACAATTTTTAAAGGGACCTGCAATGAATTTCACTCCGGCTAAAATGGACATAATAAAAATCATTTGCCACAAGGATTACGAACGTGACCTAATACGCTGCTTACACGAAAAAGGAGAAGTAGAGCTCATAGACGTAATGGAAAAGGGTACTTCACCACCAGCAGAGCTTACTGAACAAGAACAGTCTGTTTTTAAACTTCTTAATGATGTTCAGAGACAGGTGGATTACCTAGGACTAGCCCAGTACATTCCCATTCTGGCAATCAAAATACCGGAAAAGAAACGCTGGACGGTTGACGATAAAAAAATGGGAACGATAATTAATATGACTGAAAAAACTTTAGATAAGGTTGAGCCAAAAATTCAGTCTTTGAGCCAGGAACTAATAAAAGTACGACAAGAATTAGACCAACAAAAAACAATACTCAAGATCGTAGAAACCTTGGAACCCTTAGAAATAAGTGTAACACAACTTGGCCCCGGAAGATACGTTTACGCAATGGCGGGGACGGTACCCACCATAAAATCTGGGACACTAAAATGGCGTATCAAAGAGGTAACCGAGGGGAACTACGTTTTTCGCTCAGTTAGTGTGGGCGGAGGACGGGACGTGGTTTTCATTGCGATACTAAACCAGTATCGTGGATTGGTGGAGCGAGTTCTTACCGCTTTTGGTTTCGAAGAGTTCAAGCTGCCTCCAGAACTCAAAGGCACTCCAAAAGAGATTATAGCAAGAACAAATTCAAACTTAGAAAGGTTAGAAAATTCACTTCAAAAGTTAGAAAATAGGCGTGAAGCTATAATCAAGGAGTGGGGGTATCAATTACTTATCTGCAAAGAACTACTCGAAATCGAAAGGGATCGCATAGATGCTAAAAAGTACTTCCGAATAACTAAATCCACCATAGAAGTTTGGGGCTGGGTTCCGTCTAAAAATGTAAAAAAACTAAAGAGCATTATTGATGGTGTCACAGATAGAACCGCCATCATCGAGGTTACAAAAACTCCTCCTCCTGCAGAAGTGCCCCCGACAAAAATGGAAAATCCCAGAATCATAGGAGCCTACCAGAAACTGGTCAAGGGTTTCGGTATACCCAACTATCGCGAAATAGACCCCACAAAACTCATGATTCTAACTTTCCCGTTTTTCTTCGGTTTAATGTTTCCGGACGTAGCCCATGGAGCCATACTGGCCCTATTTGGGCTCGTAATTCTTCTTTGGAAACTGAGGAAACCGGTGGTCACCGGAATCATGGCCTATATAGTCGAAGGAGCCGGCTTGCTGTTTATTTGTGGACTTTCAGCCGTACTTTTTGGCTTCATTTTCGGCGCAGTGTTTGGATCACACGCGATATATGACCCCCTATGGTTCAATCCGTTTAAAACAGAGGGGAACTTCAGACTCCTAAGACTATCCGTGTTCATTGGCGTTATCGAAATCACTTTCGGTTTTTCATTGAAATTTGTTAACTTAGTGAAGAAGGGTCAGAAAAAGCTGGCGGTCTTCCAGCCACTGTTTCTCATATGGTTCTACCTCGGCGCCTTCTTTTTAATATTCAGTGATGAATATAGTGTAAACTTCATGAACTGGTTCTCACCTTCTGGGGTCTCAAATACAAACTTGGCTAACTTTATAACTTCTTATTACACGGGAGATCCTTCTCTATATAAAACATTGAATCTCGCCTTAAGCTACCCGCAGACAATTACACCCTACTATTACACAACTCTACGACCGTTAAAAGTCCTTGAACCCCTAGGCATTGGAACCTATTTATTTGATGGTCAACTATGGCATTTCTTAGAAATACTAAATATATTTACCGATACTCCCTCAACTGCAGTCTTAGATTTTATCCGTATAACCGTTACGATAAATACAACTGCTTGGGGGCCTGCTATTCATCTACCGCCCGTTCAATTTCTCACGTTTGGATTCATCTTACTACCTCTGCTTATATCAATATTCGGTACAATGAAAGTTGCCCATGATAAAACTGCAGAAGGTTCAGAGCAGATAGACTATATAATCTCATGTTTATCTCACACGATATCTTTCGCACGAATTTTCGCACTAGCAGCCGTACACGCTATTCTATCCGAAATATTCTTGGAATTACCGGGCCCACCCGCATTGGCGACCATGATCGAAGCTGTACCCTTACCTTCACAAATTGTGCAAATTGCAACACTAATGGAGCTAGAAATTCCCGCAGAGATACCCGAACTGGTTACCCAGTCGCTTCTCTGGGCTGGCGTAGGCGCTATTCTGATCATTGGATTAGAAGGACTACTAAGCATAATGAATAGTCTGCGACTTCATTGGGTAGAATTCTTCACCAAGTTTTATGCCGGTGATGGGCGAGATTTTGCTCCCTTTGCTTCGGGTCGTCAGCTTACCCGATTAGAGAAACCTTTCGAAGTACCTGTCCTCGAAAAAGCGATTGCGGTCAAGTCTAGAGGCTTCAGAAGCAGATTCAGACGTAAAGGATACGGTTGAATATACACTCTCTCTACCCCCCTTTTTTATGTATACTTTGGTTGATTCCTTTCCTTTTATTGTACTCTTCCTGAGTAGTATTTTTTATTTTACTAATTTTGTTTGTTTTGTTTCTCCTTTACAGCTTCTTTTTTAAGTTTATAAAGCTGGTACAAGAGTCCGGTTTGAAGTATAATTATAGAAAATAGAAGTATTAAGCCCAGTATGACCACTAAGTAAAAAGGAACCGGCTCAGGTAAAATGTTAATACGAACTCCCCAATTATTTATTATAAAATGTGTGTTTAGAATTACAAGCCCTAAAATCACAAAATAGGTAACATAACTAAAAATCTTCTGAAGATTAGAGAGCTTCTTGGCTCTATTTTTCTGCTTTTCAAGGTCAGACACTAAATCACACTCGTACCGCTTGAAACAATAAAATAAATCACTAAAAAGATTTACGCAGAAATATAATGCCTACAATATACTAATTATTATCTCTCCTCCACAATTTTTCGATGCAACCATTCCCCGTTTTGTAACACTATAAACGGAAATAGTTCTTGCCTAGTATGATCATAAACATGTAGTGTAGCTTCTCCCACTCTACCATATTCGGTTAGCATGTTAAACCATATGTTCCTTAATTTCAAGTAGGCCTGGTACTCTTCCTCCAAATTCAGGGATCGGAATAGTTCCCTGTTATTTTGTTCCGCTTCTTCCTTGCCACTTATAGTTTCAATCCCAAATTTCTTCGATACCCTAGGGATTTCGGAAGTGTTTTTGCAATCCAAATCTATTTCCACATCAGTGTTTGGAAGCTTACACTGTATAGGGTAACTTCGACACACCAATGGCCGGTCTTTGTAAATTGTGCACTTGTTTGTTTTACCCTCTAAGAACTCACAGTCTTTATTTATCATCTGATAGGTAAGAATTTTTTGTTCATTCCAGCTTGTTTCCAAATAATGTAAAGGTTGAATTTCTACCCCTAGTCCTTTTTCAGCTGCTAATTCCGTCAACTTCTTTTTCTCATGAACCAAAAGAAATAAACCAATCTCTAGATCACCCCTCTCCTTTACTAGATTTTTACAACAGGAAGCTCCACAGCCAGAACAATCCATTTCCAATTCTCCCAAAAATTGAACATACTATTTTTTTAGTAAACCTTTGAAAAATTGATTCTCTATACAATATTTGAAAATTTATTAATCCATAGCTGGATAGCCTTGTTTAACCTTATAATAAGGCTTTGACTGCTTCTTCAATCCCACTGATTGTTAACGGAAACATGGGAAAGATTTTGGAGATCTGATTAATGGTCCAGCCCGAATATCTCGTCGGATTAAGCCAAACCGATTTTCGAAAATGATCCCGCAAGCGCATAAGCCAGACAATACCCGGCGTCCCATCAGGATCAACATAATAATAAATCGCACCCTCTGGCTCCGTCAGCTCAGCAGGATGCATGTGCGCATCCCCCACTATGATGAGCTTGTAATCCTTACCAAACTTTCTCAGCAAATCCCCCGTGGGAAACTTGGAGGTTTCCGTCCTCACCATGCTCTTATGAACGAACTGATAAATGCAATTATGGAAGTAAAAGTACTGAAAGTCCTTAAAAAACTTCAGAGAATACGCAGCGGAGAAAAGCTGATTCACGAGGTGGGCATAGGGATCCATAGAGCCGCCGGCGTCCATCAGTAGAAGAACTTTAACGCGATTCTTTCTCTCCGGTCGAAAGACCAGCTCCAGCTCCCCTGCATTCTTACAGGTTTCATCAATGGTGGTTTCCAGATCCAGTTCCTCCGGCACCCCAACCCGCTTAAGCACCCGCAGCTTCTTGAGAGCCATCTGAATCTGGCGAATATCCAGAGTCAAATCATGCCGATAATTCTGATACCGCCGCTCCAGAGCGTACTTCATAGCCATGCCCCCCATTCTCCGGTCACCAAGACTAATCCCCGTGGGATGCGCACCATGACTCCCAAAAGGCGAAGTTCCACCGGTACCAATCCAATGGTCTCCACCATCGTGCCGCTCAGTCTGCTCCCGCAGCCGCTCCTCAAGCAGCCTTCTAAGCTCCTCCAAATCCAAATGCTCCAGCAACTCCAACTCCTCCGGCAAAAGATATTTCCGATTATGCGGATTCATCAACCACTCCAAGAACTTCTCATCAATAGTTAAACTCATTTCCACATCCTTGAAGAAGTGGGCGAAACACTGGTCAAAAGCATCAAAATAACACTCGTTCTTCACCAGCAGAGCCCGAGACAAAAAGTAAAAATCATAAAAACTACAGTTGTGAAGACCCTTAGACAAGGCCTCCATGTAGGTAAGCCACTCCGTAATGGTAACCGGAACCTTATTCTCCTTCAAAAGAAAAAAGAAATCGATAAGCAATTACTAATATCTCCTACTAGGGGTTCGATACCCTTTATCTGGATAATCTTCTTTCTGCCGCTGATAACGAACAACCTCCATAAAATCCTGCTCCTTCTTGATAAGAGAACCAAGGAAAGGAATATCCTCAGCCAGCCGCCCCTCCTTAATCCCAAAACGGAGAAGCACCCCAATCCAATCAATCAACTCACTCGTCGAAGGCTTCTTCTTCAAAGTATTAATGGAACGCAGCTCATAGAACTTGTCCATAACCTGATTAATAAACTTCTTTTCCAAGTTTGGGTGGTGAACATTAACGATTTCCTGCATCAACTCTCTGTCTGGAAACTCAATGTAGTGAAACACGCATCGCCGCAGAAACGCATCCGGCAACTCCTTCTCATTATTACTGGTAATAATCACAATGGGCCGGGTCTTCGCCTTAATCTCCCTGCCAGTCTCAATAATCCGGAACGACATCTCATCCAGCTCATTCAAGAGATCATTAGGAAACTCTAGCCACATGTTAACCAAAACATATGGATTCTATATCCGCCTTATCGATCTCGTCAATGAGCAGAACTACCTGTTCGTCTGAGTCAAATGCTTGACCCAGTTCTCCCAACTTTATGTAACCCTCAATGTTTGAGATGTCTTTATCTCCGAAGCGGGCATCATTCAATCGCTGAACCGTGTCATACACGTAGAGCCCGTCCTTTGCCTTGCTCGTGGATTTGATGTTCCAAACAATCAGCCTTTTATTCAAACTTTTTGCGATGCTTATTGCTAAGAGCGTTTTTCCCGTCCCCGGTTCGCCGCGAACCAGTAAGGGGCGTCCCAGCGCGATGGATGCGTTCACAATGTTTGCCAGTTCCTCCGATGCAATATAGTCATCGGATCCCTGATAATTTTTTACTGTACTACTCATTTTTCTCGACCAGCAACGATAGTTATAGACAAGTAACAAAGAACAAATCTCAAAATCCGCTTTAAATCTTTTCGCTAAAAAAATAATCATGAACAGGAAAAGTTTACACGCACAGAATAATTCGATACCTGCGAAAAGTGGAGGAAAAAATTTTTAGAATGGTTTAATCCACTTCCGTTCCCTGGAACAAGTAGGTGCTCACCAGAAGCATAGCAGCAGTAAAACCGATAAGAACCAAGAAGTTGACCGTTAAAGGCATTGTACCACCAATTCCCACCAGCGTAGTTCTAAGGGCGTCAACGCCGTAAGTCAATGGGTCTAGATATGCAATAGACTGCACCCAACTGGGAAATGAACTCAAGGGAAATAGTGCACCAGACAGGAAAAACAGTGGGAAAACTATGAAATTCATTATCAGCATGAATCCCTGAAAATCGGTCATCTTCGCAGCAAAAGCCACTCCGAGTCCCACGAAGCCCGTAGATATGAGCATCATGAAGACCATGGACAGGCTGAGTCCCGCCGGACCACTGATATTCACTCCCATTGGGATTGAGATTCCCAGGATTAGGACTCCCTGCATTATGGCGGTAGTCACCCCGCCCAGTGTTCTCCCCATAGCTATTGAGAACCTGCTCACCGGCGCCACCATGACTTCCTTTAAGAAACCGAACTCCCGGTCAAAAAGAATGCTCATACCCGCAACCATAGAGGCAAAGAGCAGAATCATACCCACAATGCCCGGGCTCAGAAACGAAAGATAATTCAAACCCAACTCATTCGCCAATTCATTCGCCAAGTACTGCGACCCAAAATACGCAACATACTGGTTTAAACCCCAAACAGACTGCAAAGCCTCCATTAGGTACTTCGCAATAAACGCTGAGGACGGGATGCCCGGAATCTGGAAACTCTGAAATCCCATCCCCATAAATGCCAAAAAGAAGACGGGCATAGCAATCATTCCAATAACCCTGCTCCAAGATCTAAAAAACTTCTTCATCTCACGCAACCACATCACATAAACAGCCTGCAACTCCAACGTTCTCATCATCACTCATCTCTCCAAACTCTTTTACCCAAACTCTTCCTATTCTAACTCCTTCTCCTCATGGTTTTAACACGTTCCCTCATCAGCGCCTTCACTCCCCCATCCTCACCCCTAATAGTTCTCCCAGTATACTGGAGAAAAACATCCTCAAGCGTAGGCTCCCTGAGATTCACAGACCTAATCAGCGTACCCGCCCTCTGAGCCAAATTAACCAGCTCCGGAATTCTAGTCTCACCCTGGTGCACATTAAGATCAATTATCCCATCATGTTCACTCATCTTCTTCACCCAACTAACACCCTTCAACTGTTCCAAAAACTGTTCCTCACCATCATCCAACTGCAACGAAATCACATCAGTCCCAACAGAATCCTTAAGATTCTTCGAATTATCCAAGGCAACAATCTTCCCAAAATCCATAATAGCAATCCTATTACAAAGATAATCCGCCTCATCCATGTAATGAGTGGTAAGAATAATAGTAACCTCCTCTTCCCCAGTCATCCTCTTAATATAATCCCAAATCCGACGCCTAGTCTGAGGGTCCAAACCCAAAGTAGGCTCATCTAGGAATAGTACGTGTGGGAAGTGCATTAGTCCTCGTGCTATTTCGAGTCTTCTTTTCATTCCTCCGGAGTAGTTGATGACCATGGTTTTGGCGTGTTCGGTTAGTTCGACTAGGTCTAGGACTTCGTTTATTCTTTCTTTTCTTTTTTGTTTGTTTAGTCCGTACATTCGGGCGTGGAAGTCTAGGTTTTCTTCTCCGGTTAGTCTTATGTCTAGGCTGGGGTCTTGGAAGACCATTCCGATGTTGCTTCTTACTTCGTCTTTTTGGGTTTCGATGTTGTATCCCCATACTTCGGCTGTTCCGGAGGTGGGTTTGATTAGTGTGGATAGTATTTTTAGGGTGGTGGTTTTGCCGGCGCCGTTTGGGCCGAGCATTCCGAATAGTTCGCCTTTTTCGATTTCGATGTTGAGCTGGTCCACGGCGATGAGGTCTTTGAATTTTCTGGTTAGGTCGTGTGTTTGTATTGCGTACATTTCTGTGGGGCGTCTCCTTATTGTTCTTTGACAAGAGTTTATAGTGTGGGTTGCCTTTTAAGATTTGTAGTATGTTTCTGCAAAATTTGGCTTCTTTGGGGTGTTAGACTGTTTTTGTCTGGTACTTTAATGATTTTGGTGTTTGTTTTTGTTTTTTTTT
>DXJA01000462.1 GCA_019056875.1 Candidatus Jordarchaeum madagascarense | reverse complement strand
TGAATAGTGGTACTGTGTGTGATAATAGGGGCGAAATACGATTTTGAGAAGTCAGCAAAGAGTAGGACTAAATACGATTGGTACAAGTCTTCCTAATTTTATTCGGCTAATTAGATCCAGCGTTCTGAATGGATGTTAAGGGAGTGCCTAAATTCCATACCATATCCCAGATAACTTTCTAAATTTTTTATTAAAAAATAAGCACAATCTCTAGGAAAAATTTTTATCAAAAAAAGAATCTTATTAAAGCGTTATACTGAAACAAAAAAACAAGAGACTGTGGTAGAAATAAGTGCTATATTCCTAAAATTCTGAAAATGTGAACTTTATATCTAATAAGAATGAATTAAAAATCTATCATTATAAAAATATGGAGGTTGTTGAATGGCGAGAGCAGGAGTCATTTTTATAGGCATAATCGCTTTACTAGGTGCAATCGGAGGAATTATAATTGGTGCGGGAATCACATTCGCGGGATGGAGTATCTACGGAAATCCACAAACGGATCTACTATTGTACCTTTTTGCACTCGTGAATCCTTCCACCCCCATGTGGCTTCAGAACTATATTCTGATTATTCTCATACCAGACAGTTTGCGTCTAATGAACATCGCTACATGGATCGGATATTTCGGAGTGGGTGTTCTAATCGTTTCATTTGTATACTTTGCTACAGCAATTGGCTTATTTGCAATGAAAAACTGGGCTCGTATCATAATGGTAATAATTGGAGTGCTATACCTGCTTAGTGGAATAGGTATGCTAATTTTTGGAGGTCTAACCCTAGATATACTATTAATACTATGGGGCTTAGCTAATCTGTTTTGGGGTATAATACTAGTTGCATATCTTAATGGTGATGTAAAACACGATTTTGAATAGAAAACAGCGTACAGATTTAACCACATTCGAACCAAAACTTCTAAAATAATCTAGCTAAAATCTTTTTTCTTTTTAAGTTTCATTTTATCCTCTTTTTTCCTTAACAATGGGAGTTCAAATAAAAATTGGATTAAGGCTTGGATTTAAGCAATTGCGTGTTTCAGAGGGGTTCTGCGTGGATGTTTATTTCTTCTATTTCTGGAATTTTCTTCTTTATTTTTAATTCTATTTTATCTGTTATTTCATGTGCTTCCTTTATGGGGATTGATTGATCAAGTGTGCAGTGGACGTAAACGTGTAATTTGTTTTTTATTTTTCTAATTCGTATTCCATGGCATTTACCTTTTCCAATCATGTCTTCCACTAGTGTTTTTATTTCTCGGCTCATTTCTTCTGATTCCTGTGTAACGTCTATGTACTCGATTGATGCTCGCTCTGCTGGTTCTAGATGAATGTTTACCTCTTCAACATTAGTTATTTTGTTTCTGATTTCGTCTTCGAGCTTGTGTGCCAATTGGTGTGTTTCGCTTAGCGAGACTTTGGGTGGAACTTCGAGGTGGAGATCGATGTATTTTTTATTCATTCTTTCGTGGATGTGAACATCATGAACTTCGAACTCGTTTACCATTGCCAAGTTTCTAATTTTTTGGGCGGTTGGTTCTCCGTCAAGTTCTACGGGATCGGTGTGAATAACTACGTCTGCGTTGGGAAGAATTTCCTTGACTCTCTTCTCGACGTCCAGAGATATGTCGTGAGCTTTCTTTAGGGAGTCCGACTGATTTATTGAAATTATTATATCCACAAAATTCCGGGGTCCTGATGGACGCATCCTCACTCGTGTGCAATCCTCCACTCCCTTAGCTTCGCAGACCACTTTTCTTATTCTTTCGGATACTCCCTTAGGGGCTCTATCTAGAAGGGCGTCCACAGTTCTTTTTCCCAGCCTATAACTTACATATATCACAATGCAGGCTACAATCAGGGCCGCCACGGAGTCTGCATAATGCAATACCCCAAAGCTGAGCTCCTCTGATAAGATGTAAAATTCGGGAGAAATATACTGGAGCTGTTTAAGCAAAGGAGTTAAACCCGTGTTATCTGCAATCCAGACCAGAACTAGTCCGATAATTACCACGGACGAGCTCCAGACATCTGTGCTAAAGTGCAACGCATCCGCCTCTAGAGCCTGGCTGTTGTATTTTCTAGCCACTCGGTATAAGGCTCGTGACCGTGAAATGTCAACCACAATTGATATGGACATCACTAGAAATGTCCATATGCTCGGATCGACTGCCACCTTTGTGAAAAATAATCTATTTATTGCCTCATAAATAATCCATCCACACGTAATAAACAAGAGCAGCGTCTCAACAAGTGCAGATAGATTTTCAATTTTTCCATGACCATACTGATGATCAACATCAGCCGGTCTAATCGCGGCTCGCACCGCAAAAAAAGTTATGGCGGCAGCAACTAAGTCCAGACCAGAGTGCGCTGCTTCCGATAAAATACCCAAGCTCTGTGAGAGCCCCCCCACCACCACTTTTAAAGTTACCAATAAAACGGCGGCTATAACCGAGCTAAGTGCAACAAGACGCATTTCGCGATGGCCATCGGCTGACATTTCCACTCCACAAAAGAGTACAAATACTATAATCTTTTAAGACTTTCCTAAACCTTAAAAAATGATAAAGGGATAATACTTATCTAAAAAACTCTTGGATTGAATACTGACTAATATTGGTGAAGAACTATGGCTGGTAAAAAGGTATTAATTGCATACGGTACCCGTTATGGGAGTACTGAAGAGATTTCCCAAAAAATTGCAGAAATCTTAGAAAACAAAGGACTGGAAGTTCAACTAGTTGACCTTAAGAAAACGAAATCTAAGGAATGGCCTTCTCTGGAAAACTTTGATGGAGTTCTAGTCGGGTCCAGTATTAAGATTTTTAAGTGGATGAATGAGCCCCAAGAATTTCTCAAAAAACACAAAGTGGAAATCCAGAAGAGAGTGAAAATTCTTGGCCTGTTTGTGAGTTGTGGCACGGCTTCGGTTCCTGAAAATTGTGAGAAGGCGAAGAATGATTACTTGGAGAAAGTTATGGCCAAAATAGGAATTGAAGCGGATATTTATGATGCCTTCGGAGGAGTTTACGATTTTTCTGAATCCTCAAGAATGGGTAGCCTAGATAAAAGAATGTTGAAGATGGGGTTAAAAGAAATGGCCAAAGATTCTGGCATCAAATACGATGAAAAAGGAAGGAACGATTTCCGGGACTGGGATCAGATTCGCAGCTTCGCAGAAAAATTTGCCGAATTAATGAAGACTTGAGCATCTCCAGTTATTTCTTGGGAAGTAGAATAGACCTAATCAAATTATCGGCAGAAAAATCTCCATCTGTTAATGGGGCCAACGAAGTGTCTTCGCCGATGAGTTCTTCCCGAATAGCGCTTACTGAGAGACCCTTTTTAGCAAGGTTTTTTGCCTTTTGAGATAGATCTTCCAGATATTCAATACATATTTTTAGATTCTTACGTCCATCTTGAATGATTTTACCTAATGCAGTGAATAGAATAAGTCTCTCGGTCTGGAGTTCTACTAGTTTTTTCATCGATTTTATGGTTTCTGCAATATCTTCATGCGGCCGAAAAGCCTTGGGTTTCTCATTTACAAAAAGGTCGCCTGAAAAGCACCAACCCTTTTGGGGTTCTAGCAATGCTATGTGACCAACAGAGTGACCGGGAGTTTCTAAAACCTCAAAATGGAAATGGTCAGTTCGTATGTTCTCTGGCAGGGGAGAAACCCGAGTGGGTTCTGGATAACCCCAAACCGTTTCCTGATAGGGGAGTAATTTAGGGACTTGATTAATAAGGGGAATTGCTTTAGGATGTGCGAATATTTTGATGCCTAATCTCTGTTGGAGAAGGTGGTTAGCTCCGATGTGATCCTCATGGTGATGAGTGTTTACTGCGAATTTGACGTTTTGCCCCTCTAGAAATTCGACCAACTCCTCAGCTGTGTGCTTAGGGCCAGTGTCGATGAGGAGCCCATCAACGAGGTACGTTGCAGCCCAATAGAGTGGTTGACCATTCATCGTTTGGCTCAACTTGATTTGTGTTACTTCTTCAAAGTGATTGATCTCAATCATCAAAGGGTCCTCATATACTTTAAGCAATTACCACTATTAAGAGATTTTAATTTTGAATAAAAGGCTTATCATTCTTAATGTCGAAAAATGGGTATCCTTTTTCTATTGGCAAATAGTGAAATGAGCACAGATAGTATAACCAAGAAATTTAAGACATTTTTTTATTTACCAACTATTTTCCCTTTCCCTTTCCCAATTTTTTTAAAATGAAAAAATACGAGGAGAATCATAACATTATTCTAAAAATTGTAATAGTTTGGTGCCGTCTTTTTATTGGTTAACTT
>DXJA01000461.1 GCA_019056875.1 Candidatus Jordarchaeum madagascarense | reverse complement strand
TGACCCGCCGGAGGGATTCGGGTGCAATAAACCATACTCTGAACTAGGCGAAATAGAGAAGAGCTTATTTAAATCCGCAAATTTCGAGCTAATCCCACCAAAAGACATATGTGCGGCAGGTAACCTGATGGGAACTATAATGTGGCGCGACCCGGAGGGAAAGCTTTACTCGAAGACGATTCCGCCCAAAATAATAGGAGTGGTTTGCCCATTCCTGAAACCGGCGAACCCAGATCACGTTAAGGAAATACTGCAGGCTATGAGCGGAAAAGGATACAAATACGACTCAGAGAATATTGTGGTGGAGGCGGATCCTGAAACCGCCTATAACCTAGCGGTGAAAAGAATAGCGAACCGCGCCTATGAAGTCACAACCCTGGATGAGAGAAACGGCTTCATCCTCTGGAAATACGGATGCTACCTCTGCGAAACAATCTATGGAGGATACGAGGCGGCCTTTGAGGTGGAGGCTACGGGGCTTCCTGAGAAATCGGTTATCACACTAACAGTCTATAGTAATGAGGAAGCAATAATAACAGGAATGTTCAGCGAAATAGAACAAACAGTAAGAAAGCAAGCTGCAATACTGAAAGACTGGAAGAAAGATGAAGTATACATGTGCACACATTGCGGAGACCTAGACGGATACGCTCACCGAACCGCAGATGAAAACAGTGTAGTCCGCTGCGAATCCTGCGGAGCACCACGCAGACTGCCGAGATACATCACGGAAAAATAGTCAAAGAAACCATAAAAACAGGAAACCAAACCCCAGCACAGCAAGGACAACGAAAAGAAACAGCTAGTAAGAAGGCTTAAATCAATTTTTTTGAATTCATATATGGAATAAAAATTGGCGAAGAGTTATGTACGAAAAAGAGATTGAAGAGAAAATTCGCGAGCTACCCGACGATTTGAGAAAGGAAGTTTTAAACTACGTGGAGTTCCTACTAACGAAGCATAAAAACAAAGATGCTCCAAAAAAATTCAAATTCGACTGGAAAGGGGGCTTATCAGAGTTAAGAGGAGAATTCACCTCTGTTGAGTTGCAACACAAGGCTTCGGAGTGGCGATAGTGTTCTTAGTAGATGCCAATCTATTTTTAGAAATACTCCTAAATCAAAACAAGGAAGAAAGCTGCAGGAGTTTTTAAACAGCAATATTGGAAATCTCAACATAACAGATTTTTCTCTACACTCAATTGGCGTAATCTTATTCAGATACAATAAGAAGGACATTTTTCAGAAATTTATTGACGACATCCTACCTAACCTCAAACTTATAACATTACCAATAAAATTTTATGGAAAAATAACAAAAACCAGCAAAAACCTGAAACTGGATTTTGACGACGCCTATCAATACTCAACAGCCAAACACTACGGTTTGAAACTGGTTACGATGGACAAAAACTTCGAGAAAATAAAAGATGTGGAAATTTTGTTCCTCTAATACACCGACTCACAGAGTGTACTTGACCGCCCTCTTTTCACTCAAATCTCCTAAAACAACACCATAACAAAAAAAGATAAACTAGCGGCAAGGCTCAATAATCACCTTTAGAGAATCTTCAGCCTTTGCGACAAGCTTGAAGCCTTCACCCGCCTCCGCCAAACCGAAACGATGCGTAACCATATCCTCAACATTCAAATTACCAGCACGAAGAAGCTCAAGCGAAGTAGTAAGATCCACCGGACTCGCACCATACGAAGTGGTCAAAGTGATCTCGTTCCGCCACATCTCGTTAAAGTTCACCGGAATATTAATAGTTGGCTCAGGCACCGCAAAAAACAGAATCGTACCACCCCGATCAACACACTTCAAAGCAGTCTCCGAAGCCTGAACCGCACCCGTACAAACAAACACCCTATCCGCAAGCCGACCATCATTAACCTCCCGCAGCCTCTCCTGAACATCCCCATCCCTAGCGTCTATAACCGCATTCGCACCAAACCTCTTCGCAGCGTCAAGACGATACTTACTAATATCAGACCCGATAATCATTCCGGCACCAAGATTGCGAGCCAGCATAATATGCAAAATCCCAGAAATACCACTCCCAATAACGAAAACCGTGTCACCCGGCCTAACCCTAGCCTGCCTCTGACCCCGAATACAACACGCCAACGGCTCAATAAAAGTCCCAACCTCATAACTCATATCATCCGGCAACAAGTAGATACCCCGATCCACCTGCAACGGAGGCACCCGAACAAACTCCGCAAAACCCCCCGGATCAAAATTCGTAGTATGCAAAGTCTCACACGCCGTATGAAAACCAGTCAAACAGTAGCGACAAGTATTACAAGGAACATGATGCGAAACAAAAGCCCTGTCTCCGACCTTATAATTTTTTACACCCGCACCGATTTCAATAAACTCCCCAGTCATCTCATGACCCAAAACGCGGGGAGCCTTCTTAATCCGGTACCACTCCATAACATCACTGCCACAAATACCACAAGCCATCGCCCTAACCAGAACCTCACCCGGACCAATCTTGGGCTTCGGCAACTCCTCAAGACGAACATCACTATTATTATAATACATAGCAACACGCATAACAAAACCCCACACAGACACCAACCAAGCCAAATCACAAAAAGAAAATATTA
Organism: Candidatus Jordarchaeum madagascarense; assembly: GCA_019056875.1. GTDB lineage: Archaea > Asgardarchaeota > Jordiarchaeia > Jordiarchaeales > Jordiarchaeaceae > Jordiarchaeum > Jordiarchaeum madagascariense. Next base: position 3,439 of record DXJA01000461.1, on the reverse strand, counting down.
GACATTAAAAAATTAAAGACAACCGCCGCACTAATCCTTCTTCTTCTCACCCTTAAGACTGTTGAACAGCTCAAGAGCCTCATCAGCAGTATAATTCTCCTGAACAACCGCACGAAGAGACCGAATCATAGCCACAGAATCTGGACTCTGAAACACATTTCTTCCATAGTCAAGACCCACTGCTCCTGCTTGGAGAGCATCGTAAGCCATTTTTAATGATTCTTGTTCTGGTATTTTTTTGCCGCCCGCAATAACTACGGGGACTGGACATCCTTCTACCACTTTTTCGAAGCCCTCGCAGTAATAGGTTTTCACTATGTGTGCTCCGAGTTCGGCGGCGATACGGCTGGCCAAGCCGAGATATCGTGCATCGCGAGCCATCTCCCTGCCCACCGCGGTAACCGCAAGCACCGGCATACCATACTCTTCACACTCATTAACCAGATTTGACAGATTCACCAGTGTTTGCTTCTCATGCGGCGAACCCACATATACGGAGAGAGCCACCGCGCTAGCGTTAAGCCGAATCGCTTCCCTAACCGAAGTAGTAATTTCCTCATCGGACAAGTCTTCCTTCAGTATGCTGATTCCACCAGACACCCTAAGTATCACCGGCGTCTCCATACCAGCATCCATAGTGTTACGAAGCATACCCCGAGCAATCATCAAAGCATCAGCATAAGGAAGCAAAGGCCAAATCGTCTCCCGCGGGGAAACCAAGCCCTCAATCGCTCCCTGAAAGTACGGATGATCTACTGCTAGCATGACGGTGTGTCCGGTTTTTGGGTTTATTATTCGTGATAGTCTGTTTTTCATTCCCCAATCCATTTTTAAAATCACCTATCTCATTTTTTGTGAATTTTGTTTTGCTTGGAACATATCAAATCTATTTTCTTGAGGACATTTAAAAGGTTTCCGCTATTTTTATTTTGACAGATAGGTTGTTGTTTTTTTGAGGAATAGGTATTGATAAGATAGTATAATTTTAAAAGCTATTTTTACTCATAATTAACTATGAGGGGAAGATGGTTTTTGAGAAAAGGTTTGTTAGCATTCAAGACGCAATTCAAAGTTATATAAGAGGTATAAGATATGATGAACTTTGAAGAACTACAAGAGTTTTTAACTTCAAAGATGAGGTTGAGTCAAATATACTAACCTTTGCTTAATAGGGTTATGTATTGTTAGGTTGGTTATCTATTGGGCGAGTATTTAAGAATTGTATGCAATTTTTTTGATGGATTCTTTGGTATTTTCTCAAAGATGATTTTTTGAATTGAGGAAAATCCATTCTGATTTATATTTCTTCGATGAAAACCAGAGTTCATAAAATTCTTATGGACAACCTTGAGCAGTAACTATTCGCTTTTCACTTATTTTGCTAATAGCCAAGAATATAATATATGTTACCCTTAAATATTTAATTAACAATATTTTCTTAGATTTGTTGTTATGTAAATATCAAAAACGCAAAAAGGTTAAATCTCATTAATTATCAAATGTACATCAATAAAAGTTTGAAAGAATGAAATGGGAGGACCCAATCCAGAAATTGTAATTAGTATCATCATTCGGTCTGAGAAATATTTTTTATTAACTCCTTTAAAATGAGATTAAACTGCGGGAAGAAAATACAATGCCTTTAAAAAATGAATATAAACCAATTATATTAAGTAAACTTACATTCCGGCAATATTTGGCTCTCTCGCTCATTTCGTCAAAGTACTTTTTCACTAAAACTTATCCTTCGGCAAAAGAAATTAAAGAAACTATAGGATTTGAAACGGAAAGGATGCTTTACATAACACTTCAAGCACTTGTAAAAAAAGGATTTTTAAATTATAATGGATTAGATTCTAATTATGAAATCAGACCAGAGGCGATGAAAGTTATTAAATCTTTAATAGATCCATTAATGACTATTCATAATTATACAAGCTATGAAGATATCAAAAATAAAATAAAAATTAAAGAAAATATAAATGTAAATCCTCAACATCAACTTACTCTTAGTCTGTGGGGAGAAAACCAAGAAAGCATGATTAAAAAGATTAGTAATGAGAATAGAATACATAGGTGGTACACTTTCCTAGAGGATTTCCCGCCCTCTCTTATCTTCAATAAACTTAGTGAATACGCAATAAAAGAAGGGCAAATTGTATTAGACCCATTTTCGGGAAGCGGAACTACTTTAATAACTTCGAATCTATTAGGAATTGATACAGTAGGTATAGATGTAAACCCCGTAGCATCGTTTGTTTCAAGGGTAAAAACTACATGGAATATTGATATTTTAAAATTTGAGGAAGAGGGTTCTAGATTAGTTAGTAGATTAAAAGCAGCTATACCTTTATTAGAAGAAATAAGGTTAAAGACAGAATTCACGGAATTTATGGATTACATAGAGTTGCACCAATGGTTGAAGCCTAAGCAGCAAAATGAAGTTGCATTTATTAAAGAAGAAATAGATGAAATATCTGATTCCCCAGTCAAGGATCTACTCAAGCTAGCATTAATTGAATCGGCAGTAGAATCCTCAAATGTTTCATTTTGTCCTGGAACTTCTTTCTATCCTTTTAGAAGTAGACCAGACTTCTATGATGCGTTCCTTCATAAAGTAAAAATAATTATTGAAGACTTGGTATTGCTTAAGAAGATTAGAAAAACTTTTGGTAAGACTAAAGTCTATAACGAAGATTGTCGGTTATCCTCAAATTTCATAAAAGAGGATTCTATTGATTTTATCATAACTTCGCCACCTTATCCAAATGACTTGGAATATACACGCCAAACAAGATTGGAATTATTTCTTTTAGGCTACATAAAAAATCTTCAAGATGTTCAAGATATAAAAAGGAAGATGGTAAAAGGCAGCACAAAATTAATCTACAAAGATAGCGATAGCGAGAAATACGTGAAAAATTTTGAATCAGTCCAAGAAGTATCCGACAAGATTGCTAGTGCTTTAAGTAACAAGAAATGGGGATGGGATTATCCTAGAATGATCCGTGAATATTTTGGAGATATGTATTTATCTTTATTAGAATTCAAGAAAGTCCTAAAGCCTGACGCTCATGCTTTATTAGTTGTAGGGGATCAAACCTACAAACAAGTCTTAATTCCAGTTGGAAAAATACTTCAACAGCTTGCAGAGGACATCGGTTATTCTTTTTCACAGATAGAACTCTTTAGAGTGAGAGGCAGTACAATACACGAAATTCCTCTGAATGAAGAAATATTAATCCTTCGAAATTAGAGCATTAGGAATGATACCTTTACACTTAATTTTATCAAAAATTATTTTAATCATACTTGCAAAAATATTCCACTTTTTAACTTGCTCCTTAAGGCATTAAAAAGGAAATCTTGCGAAATTGGTTCTTTACCAGACATTGCTCGTTGAAGATTGAAAGGAGAGGTAGAGTAACATTCTGAAATT
>DXJA01000049.1 GCA_019056875.1 Candidatus Jordarchaeum madagascarense | reverse complement strand
AAGGAACCCCTCTGTCCGGAATGCAGATCCTTATGGCACACCAAGCACAGTGCGTTGTGGTGTGCAATCTGGATGAAAAGATCATTGCGTTCAATTTAAATTCGCAAAAAGAATATCGTACCAAAAAACAGTCAAATCATTTTAATGAGGTGCAAAAAATGGAAACATTTCCCTGGTGGACAGCCGAACAAAAAAAGTTTGCAGAAGAATTAGTAAGATTTGTCAATGAGAATATACCCAAAGCCGAAAAAGCATTCTGGATCAGAAGATTCCCCTTGGACATAGTAAGAGAAGTGCAGAAAAGAGGATACTTCGGCGCAGCCGTTCCAAAAAAGTATGGCGGACTAGAACTCGGAGCCACCGGTGCCTGTATATCAGCTGAACAGTTAGGAAGATTGTACGCAGTAGGACATGTATTTGTGGTTTCCCAACTTGGAGGTACCCATCAGCTTCTGCACTTCGGTACTGAGGAGCAGAAGGAAAAGTGGCTTACTAAAATAGCTAAGGGCCAACTGGGAGCGGTGTGCATTACAGAGCCCTTCGCAGGAAGTGACGCTGCGTCTGTTATGACCACCGCGAGAAAAGAGGGTGACGAATGGGTGATCATGGGAAGAAAAAGGTATATTACTGGTGCAGGCCCAGCGGACAGATACTTTGTGTACACAAAAACGAGCGAAGACCCCGAAGTGGCTAGAAAATATGGTCACCTAACAGCCTTCATAGTAGAAAAAGGTACACCAGGATTCTCCTTGGAAAAGATTAACGAGCTTGTTGGATTTGACAATGTACCAAATGGTTACTTGAATTTTGATGACGCTCGAGTGCCGGACGAGAACAGAATCGGACCAGTGGGCGGCGGCTGGGCGGTTATGACCAGCGGACTAAACTTCGAGAGACTCGTGGGTTCTGCCGTAGTAGGCGGAGGCTTGGAAGACATTATCAAAATGGTGATCTACTACACTAATAGGCGTGTTCAGTTCAAACAGCAGACAAATAGGTTCACAAATAATCAGTTCAAGATTGCCGACATGATTACTTGGAATAAACTTGCCCGATTAATAACCTATTACACCGCAATGCTACTTGATAGTGGGCAAAATCCGGCGGTAGAATCATCAATAGCAAAACTACTAAACACGGATTTCGCAATACAGACCGGGTTAGAAGCAGTACAGATCTTGGGGGGCGATGGCTTAACCAAGTTTTATCCTGTTGAGAGATTGGTCAGAGAGGGTAAGATTGGCCAGATTGTGGCCGGCTCCAACGAGATTCAGAAGTTGATTATTTATCGGATGGGTGCGCTTAGCTATTTGGATATGCCGTTTCGTCTTCGTATGGATCCCGACTTGGAAATTCCTGTACTGAGTATGGATGATGGTCCTTGGAAGGGTAAAGAAATAACTGAGGATGTGATGCTTAAAATTCTTGCAGAGGATTACAGAGTTAATCCGGGACTATATATGACCGTTGAAGATCTGGAGAAAGAGACAGGCTTAGATAAGAGTAAAGTTCTCGAACTTGTGGATTTGCTTGAGAAGAAGAAGCTTGTGGCTACTTTTAGGGATAGTCGTGGGAATTTGACGATGGCTAAGGCGAATTATGAGGGCCTTAGAAAGGCGTATCCGGCGGAACACTATCGCTGGTTCCCTGACTGGTTTGATCCTGAGGAACTGGGGTTCTTTTAATTTTACGCCTCTTCCATTTAATTTTTTATTCGGATAATAGTTTTTTGTTGCTTTCTTCACTCACCTTCTTAACGATAAGATATTGATAGCATTCTTTTTTTATTCCGCTTCTTTGCTTAGAGTTTCCTTGGCTAACTTGAAGGTTTGTTTAGCCAGCTCTGAGATTCGACTATTGTTGTATCCTATGATGCAACTTTCAATGCGATTGTTTAGGGGTTTAATCCATTTTTCCGGCAGGTTCTTAGCACCCAAGATAACACCGAGTATTGAGCCGGTGGTTGCGCCGTTGCAGTCGGTGTCCATGCCTCCCATGACGCTGATTGTTATGCTTCTTTCATAGTCGCCCTCTCCGTAGAGGAGACCTAGGAGAACAAGGGCGGCATTGTTTATGGTGTGGACGATGTGATAATGGCCATATTTCTCGATTATTTTTTTCCATGCGTCTCTCCAATCGTCGTATTCTTTGCTCCAGCCGACGACGTCTCTCACAGCTTGCGCAAGCCTCGACTGTTGGGGGATCTCGGATAGGCCGATCTTAATTATTTCTTCAATATCGTTGGTTGTGAAGGCGGCGCTGAGCATGGCGCTCACGAACATTTCGCCATATATTCCGTTCTTCACATGGGAGAGACTGGCATCCCTATGAGCAAGTTCGGCTCCAAGTTCAGGTCTTCCAGGCGTCACGTATCCCCACAGGTCAGCCCGGATCTGGGCGCCGATCCACTCTCTGTAAGGGTTCATGAACGTTGCTGTTTCCGGGGGGTTAAACTCATTAACGAGGTTTCTGTAAGCGGCGCGTTCTGCTGTGTAGACCATATAGTAGGGAAGCGTGGTCAACCACGCTTTGCCAACATCCATTGTGGTGAAGTTGAGACCTGAAGATTCAAGAACATGAAGATTCAAAATTGTGTAGTCAGTGTCATCATCACGAGGCATAACCTTCATCTGGCCTAATAATATTCTATGGTTTTTGAGCCGATTTTTAAGCCATTCAGGAGCATCCTCCGGCGGTTCACGTATCGGTGGAAAATAGTTTTGGAGAGGATAGGCGTCTGCCCTTTTCAGCCATTCCTCAATTTGTTCCTTACTTAGGAATTCAACGGGTTTTCCAAGGAGGCAGCCTGCACATCTTCCAAGCCAACCTCCATAAATTTTGTCTAGAAGTTCTCTATCTGAGAGGTTTTTAAGACCTATCCTTCTCGGTCCCTCCGGTCTTTCAGCTCTTATTGCTGGCAGGTCTGAGGGTTCCTTGTGGGGAAAATCGGGTCTTAACCTGCTTGCTTCCAATTCCGTTAAAAAATCTTCAAGTTCTGAGAGGTTTTTCTCCTGCTTTCTTTCCCTGAATCTCTTTTCAATTTCAGTGATATTGTAGCCTTCTTCTCTCCTTTGTGTTATCTCGTGGCTCACTAACCATTTAAGCTCTTCAAGGCTAACCATGACCTTTTCATCCTCTTGTGGGATAGATAGAGTTTCCCGTGTCGGTTTATAAGTGCTCGAAAGTTTCTATTAATTCTTTTCAATGTTTTATCTGGAGCTGTGAATACGTGTTGATGTTTAATTTTTAGTGTGTGTTCTTCGTTATTCATGTCATAATCTATGAGGTGTATGTAATGTATGTGGTGTGAACAAAAAATAAAGAGGGCTTAGAGCATGGCGCCGAGCTGGGCTGCGGCGCGAGACACGTCTACATATGAGCCCTGTGTGTCTCCTTGTGGTGTTACATATGCCATTAAGAGTGCACGATACCGGGCTGTGGCCATGATGATGTGGCCCATTCCTGAGACGTTTGTGGCGACGAGGCGTTCGTCTGTTGATGATAAGGTTGAGTACTTTATACCTTGAACGAGGATTGATGGTGCTTTTTCCCTCCATGCGGATATCAGGTTTGGAGCGTCTGCTACTACGTTCCAGTTGTTGGTTTGGTACATTACTTTTCCGTCTAGGGTTAGTATGGCTATTGCGGTTACGTTAGGGTTTCTTGCTTGAAGCTGGGCTATTACGGAGTCGAAGTTTGATGCCAAGGCTTTCTACACCTTCAAGATTTGTTATTTGTAAAAGGCATTTACAGTTTAATTTATGGTTAAGATTTAATAAAAACTTTGCGTGTTTATTACTTTAGTTGATAACTGGTGGTGTGTACGATTTGACAGATTCTGACATACTTGAGCAGTGTGAGGGGGGTGTCTTGATCCGGGTTTTTGTGAAGACGAGCTCGCCGCGGCTTAGGTTTCCTGCGGGAGTTGAGGAGGGTTTTGTGACTGCGGAGGTTCGTTCTCCTCCCGTGGGAGGTAAGGCTAATAGGGAATTGGTGAAGACTGTTGCAAAGTTTTTCGGTGTTTCCTCAAGCAGTATTAGTATTGTTAGAGGGGTAAAGGATAGAAATAAGGTGATTAAGGTAATGGGGGTTTCAGTGGATTCTGTTAAGGATATGTTGGGAGTTTGAATTTTCCTAAATTTTGGGGGGTATAGGGTTTTTGGTGGTTATTTTCTTTTATCTTTTTTTTCTTTTGCTTGGGTTTTTGTTTGTTCTTGGTACATTTCTATTATTTCTTCCACTGTTGTCGCTTCTTCGGGGCTTTTGTCATCTCTCCATTTCCCTGTGAATCTTGGAAATCTTACTGCGATGCCGCTGTCCTTTTTTATGGCTCCCATTGCGGCGGTGTGTACTTGGCTCAGAGTGTATTCGCTGCCGATAATCTCTATTATCTGCCCGGGAGTGAACCATACGTCTGCTTTTAGTTTGGAGTCTACTCGGGGATGCTTGTGGTCTATTTTGTATTCTTTGAGTCTTTCTGGCATCTTCTCAAGATCCGTGTCGCTGAAACCTGTTCCGACTTTGGATATGGTTCGAAACATGTCCTGTTTCTGGTCATAGACTGCGACTAGTATTGCTCCGTATGTTCCGGCTCTTCTTCCTCTTCCCATGAGTGCTCCCACTATTACCGTGTCTATTGTGTCTATCATTTCGGTTTGGTATTCTCGTTTGTATTTTATCCATTTGAATCCTCTGCTGCCAGCCTCGTAGATGGAGTCTGGTTGTGTCGATTTTGCCATTAGTCCTTCGCATCCGTCTTCTATAGCCTTCTCAAAGAAGGTTTCGATATCTTTGGGATTGTTTAACACTTCGGCTTCGACAAGCTTTATTCTATCATTTTTCTTGGTGATTTCTTCGAGTTTTTTCCTTCTTTCGGGATAAGTTTTTGTGGTGTAATCGGTTTTATCGACTAGGAGAAGGTCGAATAGGTTGAGGCTTGCGGGATATTCCTCCACTGCTTCTTTTACTCCGTATTTTCGCCTGCGTCGCATGAGGGTTTGAAAAGGCAACAGTTCCCCGGTCTGCGGATCAAAAGCAACTATTTCTCCCTCTAAAATCACTTTTCCGGGTTTAATGTTATCTTTTATCAAATCTGCTATGTCGGGATATTGTTCCGTGATGTTTTCTAATCGACGTGAGAATAAATTAACTTCCCCATCGTTTTTATGTGCCTGCACCCGCTCTCCATCAAGTTTGTATTCCACAGCACATTCACCCTGCATCTTCTCCAAAATTTCTTCAGGAGTGGAAAGCCTCTGTGCAAGCATCATTCTAACAGGCTTTCCGAGGGTAACCTTGAAGTTCTTTACTTTTTCCAATCCCTCAGTGGCAATTGTTCTAGCCACAAGTCCGAGGTCGGAGCTGATGTTGAAGGCTCTCTCCAGTATAGGGCGATTTCCTTTTTCATCGGTATAGGCGACTGCCAGGGCGTCAAGTATAGTGTACTCCGCAATACCTAGACGTAAAGCACCAATAACCATGCGTATTATGTACTTTGCCTCTTTGGGCGTTCCATCAAGCAGAAGCCGGGAAAGTAGTTTAAGTTTAGCGTCAACAGATCCAGAACCTGCAGCCTTTGCTATTTTATCTAAGGTTTCATAAACATCCATAACCTCTAAGGGCTTTTGCTGAAGAGACCTCTGTTTCTTGCTTTTCATAATCTGCTCCGTTACAATCCCCAAATCTCCCAATTTCTTTAGCTTCTCCTCGACTTCATCAACCTTATCGCCGGAAGCTATTGCCACACTACGCACTGCCAACTTTTCCGCTAAACCCAATTCAATAGGAACAAACAGAGGATACAATCTACCAGTAGTGAGATAAACTACCTTATCTACAAGCTCATTAGGAGTCTCCTTAAAAAGCTGAACCAGAAGATCTGTCATTTCCAAACGTTTGGATGTCTCTTCGATTTTGTCGTAAAAATCAGCTATTATTGAGAACTTCATAAATCCTCTCCTCTCTATTATAGAAACGGTTATGAACCTTTATTGTTAATTTTTGAGTTTTCGAATTTAAAATAATTTTCTCTAGCTGCCAATGGTAATCTATATTTATTAAGTAACCCCTATCTTTTGAAGAAAACCCTCCTACCCATAAATAATACTTAAATTTTGAAAAGCACTGTTATAAGAGTGACGATATGATGCTCAATCACAATTTTAACACTTAATCAGCTAGACACGCCTCTAGTTATCGCTTATTATGAAGGGATTAAAGATTGAAATTTAAAGTAAAACTGGTAGACATTACCACTGGGAAAAAAGCCGTTCTTCTAAATCAAAACGACGCCCTAAACCTTGGAGTTAGGCCCTATGACAGAATAAAAGTGAAAACATCTAAAAAAGAGTTAACCGCCATAGTGAACATCACCAACTCCTATGTAAACCAAGGGGAAATCGGCGTTACCCCCCAGCTAAAAAATTTCTTCAACATCAGCAGCGGAGAAACAATGGAAATAGCCACCACGAGCATACCATCATCCATGGAATACATCCACAAAAAAATTAGAGGAGAAAGTCTAAACTACAAAGAAATACATGCCATCATAGAAGACATAGTAGAAGGAAACCTAAGTGAACTCGAAATAGCCGCCTTTGTACTCTCACAACAATTCGTAGGCATGAACATGGACGAAATCGAACATCTAACCCGCTCCATGGTCGAAACCGGAGAAAAAATCGATTTCGACGAACCCGCATTCGATAAACACAGTACAGGAGGCGTGCCCGGTAATAAGGTTAGTCTTCTGATTGTACCTATCGTTGCGGCAGCCGGATTGTTGATTCCTAAAACTAGTAGTAAGGCGATAACCAGTCCTAGTGGAACTGCGGACACCATGGAGGTTCTGGCTCCGGTGAATTTTAAGGCGGATGAGCTTCAGGAATTGGTTAAAAAGACTAGGGGCGTTATAGTGTGGGGTGGTGCGTTAAATCTGGCACCTGCAGATGATTTGATTATCCAAGTTGAACATCCTCTTTGTTTAGATCCTGTTTCTCAGATGATTGCTAGCATTATTGCTAAGAAGTGTTCGGTGGGGGTTGATAACATGGTTTTAGATATTCCAGTGGGGGAGGGAACTAAAATGGAAAGCAGGGATGACGCTGAGAGATTTGCAAAATTGTTTGTAGATATAAGTAAAAGATTGAAAATAACATCTTATTGTGGGATCACCTATGGTGGCCAACCAGTTGGCCACGCCGTAGGTCCCGCGCTCGAAGCGAAGGAAGCACTAGAAGCGCTAATGGGAGGAGGACCAACCAGCTTGATTGAGAAATCCACATCGTTAGCCGGTTTTCTTCTGGAATTGGGAGGCGTTGCAGCGGAGAGTAAAGGTCAAGACTACGCCAAGGAGGTCTTGAGAAGTGGAAAAGCATTGGAAAAGATGCGGGAAATAATAGAAGCACAGGGCGGTAATCCGCATGTTAAACCGGAAGATATCCCTATCGGTGAGCACGTAGCTAGCATTGAAGCAATCGCTGACGGATACGTAACCCAAGTAGACAACAAGAGCATAACCAAGATCGCCCAAACGGCGGGTGCTCCTCGAGATAAAGGGGCGGGAGTAATCTTAAACCACAAGATCGGTTACAAGGTTTCCCGAGGAGATAAATTGCTAAAAATATATGCCGAAAAAGAGAGTAAACTTCGCGAAGCAACAGCATTGGCAACGAAAACCTTACCCATTATTGTTGAGGGCATGCTTCTTGAAAGATTACCCAAACGGGGTGGGAAGATAAGTTAAAGGATAAAGTGAAACAGGTTTGGGAAGAGTTACGAAACTACGTGAACAGGTTCAAAGTAGTATCGAGAACCGAGCTATTAGCGAAAATAAATGAGCTACTTGATTAAAAAAACAGCAAAAAAAAAACAAAACTTTAAGAAAAGAACAAGGAGATAACAGGGTAATATCAAGCCAATCTGCCTCCCGATTTCGCTCAGAACCCAACCAGACCCGTCAAAACCGCAGTTCAACACAAAAAAGTATTAATACCCCACTTACCAAGTCAATAAAAGCAAAAAAACAATAATATTATCCAACCAAGAAATTAGGAGTAGGGTTATATGAACAGAGAAAAAGAAATTACCGACAATATTTATATGTCCGGCACCACAACCCTCGGAATCGTTTGCAAGGACGGAGTGGTACTGGCAACAGAATCCCAAGCAACCATGGGAAACCTAGTAGCAAACATAAACGCACCCAAAATATACAAAATATCCCCCAAAATATCCATAACCATCTCAGGCGGAGTAGCGGATTGCCAGAATGTAGCGAAAATTATGGCTGCAAATTTGTCCCTCAGGAAATACGAGATCGGAAGGGAGGTGGCTGTAAAATCAGCGGCGCAACTTACATCTGTACTCCTATACCAGAGTCGATCCTATATCAGCATGCTAGTACTAGGCGGGGTCGACGATAGCGGACCACACATTTACACGCTGGACCCGCTAGGAAGCCTACTTGAAGAACCAAAATTTGGCGCCACCGGATCAGGCTCCGTCATCGCCTATGGAGTACTAGAAGACGAATACAAAGACGGAATGACCGTAGAAGAAGCAAAAGAACTAGCTGTAAGAGCGGTGAAAGCAGCCAAAGCCAGAGACACAGCCTCAGGAGGCAGAATCCAAGTACACAAAATAACAAAAGCTGGAAGCGAAGAATTAATAATCGAAGAATAACAAAAACCTAAATAACCAAAAAAAAGCCAACACCAAACCGCGAAAAACGCGGGCCACTCCCCAACAATATGTCCAAACTCAACCCTATTTTTATAAACCCAGCACTAAGAGGCCGAAAGATTAACAACCATTTGAGTATTAAAGCTAAAACCTGTTCTGGCCTCTAATTCGAAAACCTACTTCCTTAAAAAAAGGAAATATAAACACTTCTAATCAAATTCACACATGAAACCATAAATACAAAAAATATACTGGTAAATCCTCCAAACAAAAATCAAAGTGGACAAATTTTCGAAAAAGGGTTCATTCCCAAGAATTTAACAAGCTGGAAATTAAGGTAAAGAATAGAAAAAAAGCTTCAGAGAAGCCCTTGCGTCCTTACACCTACACCAAAATAAAAAAGAAGAAAAACAATTTTGCGAATAGTGCGGAGCATTTTTTATTCCATTTATTCATTAATGATTTGATGATTTACAGAATGTCTTCGTAGCACTTTTCATCGTAAAAATTGTTTTCAGCCTTATTATGATTGGTGTAATAAATTTGAGCGAAGAAATGGTTTTTCTTGGCGATTTTATCATAATCCCATGGTGGGGGTAAACACTCGGGGCACCAGTGCCCGGCTCTTAAAACCAGTATAGGGGTAGCCTCAAATTCATGACCGAATGCGCATTTCCACTTAAGTTTTGTTCTCATGTCAATGAAATTATGTGAAAGGCATTCTCCGCCCCTAAATTTAGCTGCACTCTGCACCTCTTCCAAATCTATTTTTTCATTCGGTTTTTTATCATCATAGCCATGGTCTAAAAGAGTATAATCCCCGCCAGCTTCTGGCATATCAATGTCCCAATCCGGTATGGCCTCAAATTTTTTCATAGATCCGTAAAACGCGGCGATTCTTCCCTCATTGTTGTTTTTTACCCAATACATTGTTCCATCTTTTCCCAAAGTCATCTTTTCAGTGAAGAATTTTTTAATAAAATATTTGGGAACCAATTTTCCAAGTTTAATATACCAAGGTGCTGCATCCTTTACCTGTTGATAATGGTCTTCAAGTGACTGCCGCCAATGCCCCAAATACTCATTAAGCACAGAGCTATCCGCAAACCAGTTACAATGAAAGTTTCTCAAAGCGAACCAATTTCTTTTCATTATTTTACGATAATCCCCCATTCCCAATAGCTTCATCATGTCCCCAATATAATCGACGAACATAAACCTGCACGCTGGTCCTCCGCCCATATTATATATTCTCCCCCAAAAATCATCCGGAACTTCTAAACATTGAACTAATCCATATCCCGCATCATCAGCAGTCACGAATTCGATATGGGTGTTAAGTGGCTGGTGATACAAAATTGGATCCATAAGCGACATGGCGTCGGGAATTGCAATATAAGTTTGCCGAATTGAAGCCCAATATTTCAAGCCCGACTCGATAACTATCCTCTCAGCGCGAATTTTCGTCGTTGCATAAAAGTCAAAAACACTGGGTTTGAGAGGATCCCCCGCCCTAACCATGTGAATCGGCGGAAGCCTATCACCATACTCCGCCACCGAACCAATATTCACAAGGCGAACATCATCACCACTATTCGGCTGTGCTTTAATGGCGGCCACAATATTCTTAGCAGCTCCCACATTAATCCTTTCAGCCAATGGAGGATTATGATCCGCTTCCGGAGCAATAAAGGCCGCTGGATGAAGCACATAATCCGCACCAGTAACAGCCGTCAACACATCTTCATAATTAGTCAAATCCCCCCACACAATCTTCAAACCGTCAAGCTCAACAACCCCCCTTTGCCCGACTGGTAATCTTTTACGACCCTCATACTTTCTGAACAATTTTTTGTTTTTTGCAGAGGGCCTAACCAGAATCACTGTATCATACCTATCTCTTCTCCTGCGTAATTCTTTAAACGCAGCACCACCCATGGAACCCGATGCACCCGTTAAAAATACTGTTTTCCTTGCCATACTACATCTCCAATTCTTTTCAGTTACATACAAATCATAAAAATCTATTTAATTTACCAATACCATTAAATATAAAATTTCAATTCCGATTTCACATCCTTCTTTTACCGCACCAAAAATTTTTCTAGATTCTCTAAAATCCAGAACTAACCCTTAGTATTAAAGTCACCGAATATTTAAATCCCCAAATAGAAATTAAAAAAAGCGCCAAAATAACCATTATCCAGAAACAAACTCTTAACATATAATGAATAGAGTCCAGTTCCCCCATTAGAATAGAGAAAAAGAGGCTTTAGGGAAGCCCTCGCGCCATTCCAGCCCACACCTTCACAAAAAAAAGAAGACCAACAATTTTGCGAACGACGCGGGCTACGCCGCTCTCGACAATGCAAGTGAGGGGGGAAAGCGATTAGTGAGCTTAGTGTGGATTGTGTAGCGTGAGGTTCAACTTCCCCAATATATTTTTGTATTCTTCAAATAAAAACTTTTTGCTTGTTTTCGGTCTTTTGTTTCTTTTGTTTTGTTTTTTT
>DXJA01000460.1 GCA_019056875.1 Candidatus Jordarchaeum madagascarense | reverse complement strand
CGATAGTAAATTTAGTAGGAGGAGATATTTGAATGATAAAAGGAGGTTACATGGGAAAAATACTAAGAGTGGACCTCACTGACAAGAAGATGCGGGAAGAAAAACTGGATGAGAGCCTTGCAAAGAAGTATATTGGACAGCTTGGTATTGGCGCAAGAATCATGTATGACGAGGTGCCTCCCGAAATCGATGCGTACCATCCAAAGAATAGACTAATATTTATGACTGGGCCATTTACAGGGACCAGTGTCCAGTCTCCCTCGAACTTCGAAGTGATATCAATGAATCCTATCACCGGTTACAACATAGCCGTTAGTAACTCCCATGGGTTCTGGGGGCCACGTCTCAAGTTTGCTGGATTTGATGGTGTAGTAATCCAGGGTGCTGCCGAAAAACCTGTCTATTTATGGGTTCACGAAGGAGAATACGAAATACGCGACGCTAGCAGAATATGGGGAAAAGCAGACACCTTTGAAACCGAAGACCTCATCAAGAAAGAACTTGGCCAAGAAAATGCCTCCGTTGCAGCTATTGGCCCCGCCGGCGAGCGGCTTGTCGCTTCGGCATGTGTAGAGAACGAACATGGCCATATTGCTGGTAAGGGAAACATAGGCATTGTTATGGGTTCAAAATATCTCAAAGCCATCGCTGTGTATGGAAAAGAGAAGGTTCCCATAGCTAATCCTGATCAGTTCAGAGAGTTGGCAAAGAAGTGGCGAGAGGAAAGCTTTCAGACTATGCTTGGATCCCTCGTTAACTCTTTAGGAACAGCGGGATATCTTTCAGCAGTTCATGAGCTCGGAGACCTACCTACAAAGAACTTTTTGACTGGCGTCTTCCCTGAGCATGAAAAATTGTCGGGGCAATACATTAGGGAGAAGTTTAAGTTGAAGCCAAACCCGTGCTATGGATGCAGTCTAAAGCATGTTCACATGATGGAGATAACAGAGGGTCCCTACACGGGTTTTGTGGGAGAAGAGCCCGAGTATGAGGACTTCTCAAATCTGGGTTCAAACATCGGAATAACAGACCCAGGTGCTGTAATATGGCTAACAGATTACGTGGATAGATTGGGTTTGGATGGTAACTGGGCCGGAGCAATTGTAGGCTGGGCGATGGAAGCGTACGAAAGGGAGATCCTTACTAAAGAGGATCTTAGGGGACTTGAGCTTAATTGGGGTGATGAGAAGGCGGCAGCGGAGTTGCTGAGAAGAATAGCCTACAGAGAGGGCATAGGTGACATCCTTGCTTTAGGGTTAAAGAAGGGACCAGAGAAAATTGGAGGCAAAGAAGCAACAGAGTTCGCGGTGCACTTCAAGGGAGAAACCCAACACGCACACGATGCCAGAGCTGTGTGGAACATGTTCCTGGGACTCTGCGTCGCTGGCGCTGGCCCAAGATGGGAAATGGGTATGGAAGCAGATACTTTTGATATGGGAGAAGGTCGATTTAATACCGAGGGAACAGCCGAGAGAGTTCGAAAGAGCCAGATATTGAAGCTCTTCCAGGACTGTTTAGGAACATGCTGGTTTGGCTTTGCCACTATGGATACTATGGTCAAAGCTTACACGGCTCTTACTGATTGGCCTCTCAGTGTTGACGAGGCGTATGTCATAGGCGAGAGAATCGTCAACGTGCAGCGGGCGTTTAATGTTAGACACGGATTCAAGCCGGAGTTTGACCTTGACGTGTCACCGAGGCTACTGGAGCCACCCCCAGATGGAGGCGCAAAAGGAGTGACCATTGCTCCATACCTAGAGGATATGGTAAAAGAGTATAATCAGCTCATGGATTGGGATTGGGAGACCGGCAAGCCATCGAAAAGTAAGCTGAAGGAACTCGGTTTGGAGGATATATCAAAAGACCTTTGGGGATGAGCAAGACAGGCCATCGACCTTAATATTAGATTCCATCAACTCCCCTATTTTTTTATTTCAAAAGTTGCTAGGATGAATACTAGAATAGGAATTCTTTAATCGGGAAAATCTTACATAAATATGGTTAATTAGATTGTTAATAATTAGAAAATAGTGGTGAAATTGTTTTGAAGGGAATATTCTTTTCTGATGTTTCAGGAATTGATCCTGAAAATAATTTGATTTGCACTTATTACGTGGAAACAGCTGGCAGTCTTGAGAGGGCTGGAGAGGCTATAGCTGCGGAAGAATCCATAGGAACATGGACCGATATTAAAACTACAACTATTGATATTCAGCGAAGACTGGCGGCTAAGGCTTTCAAATTCGAGGAAAAAGAAAGTGGAATCGGATTGATTAAGGTAGCTTGGCCCGTAGAGCTTTTTGATTTGGAAAAGGGAGGTATCCCCAACATAATGAGCATGATTGCGGGAAACTTATTCGGCCTCTCGGCACTAAAAAATGTTAGACTGTTAGATGCAGAGTTTCCCAAGTCCGTGCTCACCTATTTTCCGGGACCAAAATTCGGTTTGGAGGGTGTAAGAGAAATCGTAGGCACACAGGAGAGTAGAAGGCCTCATCTTGGAACAATAATTAAGCCCAAGGTTGGGCTCAATCCCTCAGAGACCGCGGAAGTGGCTTACGAAGCGGCGGTAGGCGGAGTGGACCTCATTAAGGATGATGAAACCCTGGTTTCCCAGAGCTTCTGCCCCCTGGAGGAGAGGCTTTCCAAGGTCATGGAGAAAATGGACCTAGTTAAGGAAGAAACCGGGAGAACAGTTTTTTACGCGCTGAACATAACTGGGAATCTAAAGAGACTCTTTGAGTTTGCAGATTACACGGTGGAAAACGGGGCAAACATGGTTATGCTTGACATTCTGCTCTCCGGCTTGGCTGCATTACAAAGCCTCGCTGAGGATCCCTCAATAAAGCTTCCTATTCACTGCCATAGAACTTTCCACGCGGCCTTCACCAAAAATCCTCTCCACGGAGTGCACATGAAGGTAATTGCTAGACTAACAAGACTCGCTGGGGGAGACCAGCTCCACACCGGAACCGCGGCGGGAAAAATGGGGCTCAAGGGAGAACCCGCGGAAGTAGTAGAAACCAACGAAGCCTTGCTCCAAGCACAGGGTAATATAAAACCAGTTATTCCGGTAGCTTCAGGGGGTATTCATCCCGCATTGGTTCCCAAAAATGTCGAAATTCTTGGAAAAGAACTAGTAATTAACGCTGGTGGCGGTATTCACGGTCATCCGGATGGAACTAGGGCGGGAGCCACAGCTATGAGACAAGCAATAGATGCAGCTATGAAAAATATCACTCTGGAAAGGTATGCGGAAACCCATCCTGAACTTCGAAAAGCGCTTGAAAAATGGGGCTACAGATACGAAGAGAAATCCGAGTCTATTGAGGAACGTTACGGCGCATAAAATCTTTTAAAAACTAATCAAACTTTTTAGAATCAAGAATCAAACCTTTTTTTCATTTTTTTGTAGTTCGAAGACTCGGTCTATTTCTTCTTTGAACAGGGAGTAAGGCTCAGCTCCAATTATCACTGCTTGGTTTTTGATTATGAATGTGGGTACTCCGGGTATTCCTTTGTTTCTTCCTTCACGGTAGTTTTGAATTATAATGTCTCTTTTGGAGCCGCTGTTCAGGCACTTTTCGAATCTTTCCACATCCATTCCCACAGAGTTCGCTAATTCTTTTAAAATTTCGACGCTGCGAATGTCTTTGTGTTCTTTGAATAGTGCTTCAAAAACCTTTTCGTGGAATTCCCAAAACTTACCCTGATCTCTTGCGCACTCGCTGGCTTCAAAGACTTTCACGGAATCGGGCAGTGTAAAGGGAAGCTCGGGAGGAGTAACCTCTATATTCAGACTCCTCTCTTCAACCAGTTTTTTGATGCGTTCGAAAAGATCGAGAATATATTCATCCGAAATGTAGGGTTTAAGGTTTCCCGGATACAGTGGATAGTGTTTCCAGTTAAATTCAATTCTGTCCCCATACTCTTCCTTCAGTTTTTTCAGGGTGAGGTATCCTATAAGGCAGAAGGGGCATATGTAGTCTGAAAAAACGATGAGTTCAAGAGGGGAATCCTTTTCAACCAAAATTTTTTCACCAGCTAAATCTCCAATCACATTGTTAAAAATATTTTTAACCATTTATAGGCTTCCAGAAAAAAATAAGGTGAAAAGAAGAGATTAATAATGCCGCCAAGAGAAGCTACTCTAGACGATATCCAATCGGCTCAGTCTCTTCTTGCAGTTCGGGCAGTAGCCCTTCACTTTGATTCACGCTAATAGGTGGTCTCTGTGGCTTGGAACACCACAGTAGGGACACTCAAAGATTACCTCTCCGAAAAGAATGTCTCGATTGCACACCGAGCAAATCGCGACGGCCTTACCGCAGAGAGGGCAGAAGTTGGCATTCTCAGAAAGCTCGCAGCTGCAGTACACGCACTGTGGTCTTCTAGTAATAGGTGTCTGCCTTACAGGTACCATCTCACGTTTGGGTTTCCAAGAAGTTGGTGTCTGCCTAACAAGTACCACCATCTCACGCCTAGGAACCTCTTCCTCTCTCCTTCCTCGTAATCCCAGCGCCACAACAGCGACCAGTGCAACTGCAAACAAGCCCAGAGCCAAGTAAATCAGAGGATTTAGGCCACTGGGTGTAAGCAGCAAAAGCAGGAAGGGAAGATACGATGAAAACGGAATTCCCGTAGGTATCGGTGTTCCGAGTATGGCGAAGTGGGTTAGATGGTTCGCATAAGCGGTTACGGTGTTGTTCTGCGTGTCTACAATGCTTGGGAGCTGAGTCCAGTTTCCTGAGGTTTCGTTCCAGTACCATATTGCCAGAGAGGTCTCGTTAAGGTTGTTTTCTGTGACTTCTTGGTCGGTGTAGTGTATGGTTATGATGATTCCCTGAACCGCAGGTGTGTAGTTCGCTTGAATGGAAACAAATTTTAGAAAGCTTAAGCTGGAGGGTGCGCTCCCCCCTGGGTTACCCACGGGTTTTATAATGCTTAGCGTAACCGGTGCTGTGACATTCATAGAAAGCTCTATGCCCATTTCTGCTGAGGCATTCACATGTTGATTTGTACCGACACCAATGCGGGTGGTAATTGAAGTGTCTACCAGTTCTGCGAAAAAGGTTTCCTTATGGGATGACCTCATATCGATTATTCTTGGGCTATTCATAATATTTATCGCGAAGGAGTTCACCGTCAATCTCGTTACGTTATTAACCCAGTTTCCACTAATATAGGTTTGATATGGTACAATGATCCAATCGGTTAATCCGTTTTGGTCTGTTGTGGAGTTGCTACCACCAAATCCGGGAGAGGCGTAAATTGTGCCTCCGTCAACCTCAATTTTAATATCCGCACCCCGAACAGCACCACCAGTTTGTCCCAGCACCTCAACTCGAAGATAATTCGCTAAAATACTTCCTGTGAAATCATTGCTTGGGGGGGGAGAGTAAGTATAGTAAATATAGAAACCGTTTGTATTGTTTACGGCGATATCGCCTATATATTT
>DXJA01000459.1 GCA_019056875.1 Candidatus Jordarchaeum madagascarense | reverse complement strand
GCGGGCGGGCGATGTATGCCTGATTGCGCACGGCACGGCTGTGATTTGGGAGGGGGGGGTTGTTGATGAGAGTGATAAGACGACTACGTTGGTGTGTGAGGAGTGTGGTATGCTTGCGGTTTATGATAAGAATAAGGGTCGTTAGTATTGTCCGATGTGTGGTGAGGACACGCGGGTTGCTAAGGTTAACATGAGCTACGCCTTCAAGTTGCTTTTGCAGGAGTTGATGGCTTTGCTGTTGCTCCTCGTCTTAAGTTTGTTGAGAAGACCTAGTCGAGAACTTGTATTACTTTTTTATTTTTGGTTGGTAATCGGTATTATAGGTTGCGTTCTGATTTTGTTAGTAGGGATAGGAATATTTCTACTGGGATTACTAGGATGTTTTTCTTTAATTCAACATCTTCTTTGCTGAGGATTATGTGTTTCTGGATTTGTGGGATTTCTATGGTGTTTTTGTGGCTTACTTGGCTTTGGTATTTGGTTTCGATTCCGGTGAAAGCGTTGTTTAGTTTTATGAGGTTGTCTATTTCTCTGCCGTGTGTGTCGTAGTAGAACCAGAGGAATGTTCTGGGCTCTTTCATGAGGGGGATTTCCTGGTTTATTTGTAGGTGTGAGGTTACTATTCCTTCTACTATTTTGCTTAGTGATTCTTCGTTTTCTAGGGTTTCCGTTATTGTGTCGTTTATATCTATTCCGCCTAAGGAGCTCTTGATTGCGTAGTAGATGAATGGGTCTTGGAAGTAGATTTTTTTTGTTCCTTTGAATTTTAGGTCTTGTTTGCTGAAGTCGTACGCGTGGAGAATTGTGAGGATGAATGAATCTTCTAGTAGTTCTAGGTAGTCGATGGTTGTTACGTGGGTTGATTCGATATCGTGTGCGAGTTTGGAAAACGTGTATCTGGTTCCGTACTTGTCTATGATTTCCTTTAGTATTTGTACGGCAAATGTTTGCTGCTTTTGTTGTTTGGATATGTCTCCTAGAACGTTCCGTATGAATACTTCGGCGAGGAGGGGATCGATGTAGCTTTCTTGCTTCTCCTTTGAGAGTTTCTTTTTTAGGTGTCTGTTGATGACCTCTGGGAAGCCTCCGGTTATTAGGTAGATTTTGAAAAGGTACTCCAATTCCTTCTTGAAGGGGATGATTGTGTTTACCGCTTTGTAGATTTCATTCAGACTCCATCTCAGGTCTATGTTGACTTTTTCCAGAGTGGTTTTTAATTGTTTTAAGGCGTCACTAAATTCTTTTGTTTCAGCATGGTCTCGTATGCAATTCTCGGTTTGGAGAACGAATTCTCTGAAGCTTAACGGTTTTAGGTAATACTCGTTTCCCTCCAATCCCCTTCCTGGTAGAAGCTCTCCTTTCTTGCGTAGGGCTACGCTGCTTGAACCCGTTGCAACTATGTTCGCTCTTCTTGTGATTCCGGAGTCCCAGAGGTACTTGAGTTCGAGGTTCCATTCCTTTATGGTGGTAATTTCGTCCAAGAACATGTAGAGGCTTTGGGCTTCACGATTTGCTTCTAGGAAATAGTCTATTGCGTTCCTCATCTCCCTTCTGGAAGTGAAGAAATCCAATGAGAGATACATTATTCGTTTCGGGTCAAAGTCTTGACTCACTAATTTGTCTACCAATTCTTTTAAGTAAGTTGTTTTTCCAACTTGCCTGCAACCTCTTATGATGTAAATGTTTTCTTTACTGGTTTCAAATTCCTTCCTCTCAAAAAATATCATGCTCTCTGTTAGCTTTGATAAGTGCCTATCGTAGCTTTTGAACTCTTTGCCGTGCTTCCACCAAGGATTTTGGTTAATTATTTCACCAATTTTAACCATATTTGGATAATATGTTATCCAAATTTTTCAATTTTTCGATAGTAAGGTACCCAAATTAACTTTATGAAATAATTGTAGTACTGGATTAAACGATAATTAAAAACGTACTAAAGATAGTTAGAATAACGAAAGACGCTGATATCATGCGGTTGTAGACTGGTTGGAAAAAAGTTGTTGAATACTTGTTTGAGGCTGTTACGTAGATTAGTATTCTGCTGCGATCATGAGTGTTGAGGTAAGAATTGTTAATATGCTCAGTCTTTTAATATTCATCAGCTTCCCTTTAAGTAACTTATTTTTTTTATTTTTTAAAAGAACTACATATGATACAAGTTCAGATAAATTCATGATGTATTGAGGCATGAACAAATTACTAAATTGTTGGTAATTCTATGAGAATGTTCGGGGTTTCAAGGTAAATAGGGTATTATCAGAAAAATAATCAGCGCTACACCTAAATAAATTAGGGCTTTACTCACTCGCATCCATAATACTTACCCAACTATGTTAAAGGTGAGCATCATTCAAATATACGAGTATTAACCCATCGTTATATTGAATGATACTGAAGTTATGTTTGACGCTTCTTAAGCTTAAGTAAACCCCGTGAAGCGCTGTAAGCTCCCATTTTAATTATGACTGGTGATTGATATGAAACTGAGTTATGTTCGTGACTTGGAGCAGGAGGGTGCCGAGTTTTGGTTGAGGAGGGTGGGATGGGAGCCGAGTGAAGTGGCAAAAATGATTGCTCAGAAAAATGAACCCGAAAAAACAGGTTATGTGGTTGACATTGGTGGGGGTCATGGACGCGAGGCCTTGTGGCTCGCTGAGCAGGGCTTTGTTTCGATTTTGGTTGAGCCGAATAAGTACTCTTTGAGGTACGCGAGAAAGAGGGCGAAGAATAAGGGGCTGAACGTGTACCTGATGAATGCTACACTACCCTACTTGCCTTTGTGCTCCGGAACTGTGGATGTGGTTGATTTCTACTGGACTCTGCACCAGATCCCGGATGAATACAAGCTTGCGTCGTTAAAAGAGATTTATAGAATATTGAAACGCCACGGAACTTTGTATTCAACCAGTTTCGGGTACTGGGAGGGTCATACGATGCCGAGTAGTATATATCCCGTTGCGGAAAAGGGGACTTTTTTGAGTCTTCATGTCTCTGCCGGTTTCAAACCTGTTGGTAAAATCGAGGAGAGATCCGACAGTATTGTATCCTACGAGAAATTTTGGTATGGAATGTTTCAAAAAAATCTGAGGTGGCGGTAGATAGGGTGGTGTGAATTAGACTTTTGGTGGTCCTTGTTGGATTCTTTTTCTCATTTCTTCAAAGGTGCCCCGCATTCCATTGATGTTTTCTGACCACCAAGTTGCTCCGACTTCTGCGTATTTTGAGGTGACTTCTGCTCCTTTTTCAGGGTCGGAGAGGGTACACAATAGTGAAAAGCTTTAATACTAAATAATACTATATATGGTCATGTGGTACTATGAAGTTAGCTGACTGGGCCCGAAAACACGGCATAGACTACAAAACCGCCTACCGCCTCTACCGCTCCGGCAAATTCCCACGACCCACAGAACAACTACCCACCGGGACAATACTCGTCCACGAAACACCCGCCACCACCAACAACGCCGCCCTCTACGCCCGAGTTTCATCCGCCGACCAGAAACCGGACCTGGAGCGGCAGATGCAACGCCTAAGGGATTACGCCGCCGCCCACGGCCTGAATGTGGTTCGAGAAGTCCAAGAAATTGGGTCTGGTTTAAAGGGACACCGCAAAAAGTTATTACAACTCCTCGCCGATCCATCCATCTCCACCATAGTGGTCGAACACCAGGATCGTCTGGCTCGGTTCGGGGCGGAGTTCATCTCAGCCGCCCTGGCAGCCGCCAACCGCCAGCTGCAAGTTATAAACCAAACCGAATGCAAAGATGACCTAGTGCACGACATGGTGGATGCCTTGACCAGTTTCTGTGCAAGACTGTACGGGATGAGGGGAGCTAGAAATAGGGCTAAGCGGGCAATGGAGGCCGCTAAAGGTGTTGATTAAACGGGCCTACAAAACCGAGTTGAAACCCAACAACGTCCAGCGCACGGCTCTACTCAAGCACGCCGGAGCCGCGAGGTTCGCGTACAACTGGGGTCTTACTCGGAAGAGGGAAGAATACCAGAAGACCGGAAAATCCCCAAACGCCATAGAGCTACACCGCCAGTTGAACCAGCTTAAGAGAACCAAGTTTTCCTTGGATGTATCAGGTTTCCAAGTGCGCACCTCAGGAGACTCTGCGAGACTTGGACCGGGCGTTCAAAAACTTCTTCGAGGGACGGGGAGGATACCCCCAATTCCGGAGCAGGAAACGCGGAAACAACAGTTTCCGGCTCACCGGCTCCCTCAAAGTTTTCCACAACTCCATCCAGCTGCCCAGAATTGGTCGGGTTCGCTTAAAAGAGAAGGGTTACCTTCCCACTGAAGAGATTCACATTCTATCTGTGACGGTGTCGGAGAAAGCAGGGCGGTGGTTTGTGAGTCTTCTGGTCGAGGAGGAAATCCAGATCCCAGCCAACAGCGGCCCGGTTATGGGTGTCGATGTAGGGGTTTCCAAACTGGCTACACTCAGCGATGGAACCATCATCCAGAATCCTCGGGCGCTTGCCCAGTATGAGCGGAAGAGGAAGCGGCTTCAGAGATCTCTTTCAAGGAAGATGGAGAACAGCCAGAACAGACGTGATGCGAGGATGAGGCTTGCCCGGTGTGAGTTCCGAATCGCAAACATCCGCAGAGACGCCCAGCACAAGGCCACGACGATGCTGGCGAGAACCAAGTCGGCAATCGGCGTGGAGAGCCTGAACGTGGCAGGGCTGCTTAAAAACCATTCCCTGGCAAAGCAGATTGCAGACGCGGGACTGGGGGAGCTCTTCCGCCAGCTTTATTACAAAGCCCAGTGGTACGGCAGTATAATCGTGGAGGCTGACCCATTTTTCCCCTCCACGAAGAAGTGCTCCCACTGTGGAGCTGTGAAGGGTGAAATGCCGCTTTCCGAGAGGCCGTTTAAATGTGAGAGCTGCGGTTTTGAAGCCGACCGCGACTTGAACGCTGCTTTGAATCTGGCTTCCGTCGCCGCCAGTTGGGCGGAGACGCAAAACGCCTGCCAGAGCGGAGAGGTTCATGCCCTTTTAAGGGCAGGTGCT
>DXJA01000458.1 GCA_019056875.1 Candidatus Jordarchaeum madagascarense | reverse complement strand
CACATGTTGTTTCTATTGATTTGAACAGGAATTATACCAAAATCACAAAGGTGAGAGCAACTGGAGAGAAGGTTCTTCTCGATGTTTTAAATACCGATGCGTGTAATTCCCCTTTCGGTGATCAAGTGTTTGATGTTTTGGTGTGCAATGATGTTGTTGAACATATTTCAGATGTTAATAAATTCTTTTCAGAGATTAGTAGACTTCTAAAGTGTGAAGGATTAATTTTTATTGAAACACATAACAAGTTGTCCCCCTATATTATTAGTAGTGATCCGCACAGTGGACTGCCATTTATAGTTCTTCTTCCCAAAAGAATCGCGGATCCTGTTGTCTGGAAATGGGGCAGAATTAAAAACTCTCTTCATTATAATGCTACATATCTGGACTTTATTAAAAAACTATCAAAAAACGGAATTGAAATATTCTTTGTGGATCTCTTAGCATACTTAAAGGCCGCAAAGACCCCAACCAAACATGGCTCCTCTTCTTTGACTCATAGAGTATTAGTAAAAATTGTAAAGTTACTTGAACCCCTAATTGATTTTTGGACAAAAAATGTTTATTTGAAGTTGTTTATTCCCGGATGGAGGTTAATTGGTAGAAAGAAAATGAAGGACTGAAAATACATTTATTTTTTTGGTTAATATCTGTTTAAAATTGAACCAATTGGATTCTTTTCTAGAAAGGAGTGGAAGGAATTATTATTAGTACTAAGAATTTTTAAAAAGAATTGGTATAGTTTTGCACCCCTACTGGGGGTGCTTGAGAGTGATAAGGGATTCGATAATCTTCCGATCCTCTTTATTAGAGATTTTAAAAAAATATCCCACTCCGACGTTAAAGGTATGGTCGAGGAATATGGAAAAGTTATTTTTGCATACTCTTTTTTTACAACACAGGCACAATTAGTTCTCAAGGAGTTGAAAAAACTTTCAGGGTACGTAACCCAACTGGGAAGAGAAAAATTTACTCTAATTGCAGGGGGTCCACATCCCAGTGGAGACGTAGGTGGAACCTTGAGAATGGGATTCGATATTGTATTTGAAGGTGCGAGTGAATTTAGCTTTCCCAATCTAATTTATAATCTCCAGTTTGATAAACCGCTTTCTAATATTCCAGGTATTGCATACATTCAAGATAATAAGGTGATAAGAAACAAGAAACAAGAGTTACACTTGGACAAATTTTATAGTTTTTCCCAAAAATTCGACATGTTCCCACCAATTGAAATCAGCCGTGGTTGCCCCCATGGCTGCAAATATTGTGAAGTCTCCTACATTTTTGGAAAGAAAATGCATCATAGAAGCATAAATGTCATAAAGAAACATGTAGAAGCATATGAAAAGCGATTCAGGGACAGAGGAAGCATCGATATTAGGTTTATCAGTCCAAACTCTCTGTGTTACGGCTCCAAAAACGGCCTCAAGTCAGACCCTAAAACCATTGAAGAATTATTAAAAACAGTTGAATCATTAAACAGCGCTAGAGCTTTCCTTTGCTCGTTCCCTTCGGAAGGTAGGCCGGAAAATTTGGATGAAGAACTTGCAGGAATTATTTCAAATCATTGCAGTAATAAGATTATTGCAATAGGGGGGCAATCAGGAAGTAATCGGGTGTTAAAGTCAATGAATAGAGGACACAGCATAGAAGATGTTCACGAGGCGGTAGATTGTGCAATAAACAATGGTTTAGGGGTGTCTGTAGATTTTCTTCTGGGGTTTCCCACGGAGACGAGGGACGACCAGTACAAAACTTATGAAGCTATTAAGTATCTTTTCAAGATGGGTGAGGTTAAGGCTAGACTACACTATTTTATGCCACTAGCGGGAACGCCCTTGGCCTATAGCAAACCTGCTCCATTAGATAAAGAAGTGCTTAGAGATTTAGGTAAACTCGGCAAAGGCGGTAGAACAACGGGATATTTAGAATCACAAATAAAGGCTTCAAAAAAGATTAGTGATTTTCTAAATCGGGAAACTGAAAATGATATTAAAGAAAAACTGTGAGATTATAAAAAGTCGGAATTCTTTTGGTTTTTTGCATAATTTAGTTCAAAGTCATATTCTGTTATCAGGTTTAACTCGTGAAGTTTTTGGTTAGCTTCCTGAAAATTTTTAGCTTTCTTAACCGCCTTTCCTATAGGACTATGTTCATAAACAACTTTTGTATCGAAGTAAAATGTTAGGGTTGAAATAATCGATAGTTCCACGCTGCGGGTTCCGTTTCTAATTTTAAAGGTACCGTGCTCACCTTTCCATGCTCTAAGCGGGAGAAAGCTGGCTTCAGTTTTTACCTGCTTCACCGCTTTTGACATTTTGGAGAAGTCATCTGGAGTCATGCCTCTTGCTCCCAAATATCCGGAATCACTGGCGACCAGTTCGAATCTCTTTACAAGTTCATCGAGAGTGAGTTCACCATCACAGCCTGGAGCGAAAACAGCAATGATGGTTGGCACTTTCAAAAATCTAAGGGCTGCGAGCATCATAGCGTCACAGAGCGGACTTCTCAGTCCTTTTTCCCTTCCAGAAGCTAAGATATCACCGCCAGCGTCAAGACCTATTATCAAATCCAAATCGAGTTTATTAGCTGTTTCTTGTAGCCCCTTAGAAATGTCCCCAACGCCCTTGGAAACATCTACTATTATGGTTCTCTCGTTGAGAAAATTAGCCATATTGCCACATTGAAATTTTACACCATCTACAGTATGAGAAGTTTTATCCACGTAAGCGGTACTATTAGAAATCTTCTCTATATTTAGCATCTCTTCTAGTGATCTTGGTCCAGGTTTTGGGTCAAATACTATGCGCTCCCAGCTTACACCTCCAAGGATTGTCTCTACCCCGAGAATTTTGAGATATCCACTTGTGGGCAGAGTACCCATTATGTCGCCACCACCGCCAACGCCTATTATTAAAGCTCTGTTTGTTTTAGAAGCTTGTTTCTCTATTGATTCGAGCATTTTCATCTCCGGAAAAAACTTTTTATAATTAGTATGCAAAATGGCTTTCTTGTTGTAGGAAACCCTCAAATGATATGGTCGTTTCCTGATAGAAAAGAATAGGGTATTTAACCAAACTAAGTCTTGTGATTAGTATCGTGTTTGTGGTTTTTTTAAAAAAAATTGAATAAAAAGAGGAGAGTATACTTCTGGGGTTTAGGCAATACTCGCTTCTGATACGTCTATTCCCTTATTGGTTATGGTCATGATGTCGATTCCTTCTCCCGACAGAACATCTCTTTTTGCTGCTGCTCTTATTGCTTTTG
>DXJA01000457.1 GCA_019056875.1 Candidatus Jordarchaeum madagascarense | reverse complement strand
TCACTATGTACGGAAGCGGGTGCTAATCTCATCAAAGAAAAAATCAATAAATACAATCTTGACCGCGTCGTAGTAGCTTCTTGCACTCCACTAACCCATGAATCAGTGTTCAAAGCGGTATTGGAAGATGCGGGTATAAATCCAGGATTGCTAGAATTCGTAAATATACGCGAACACGACGCCTACGTTCATAGGGACCAACCAGAAGAAGCTCTAGAAAAGGCCAAAGACCTTATAAGAGCAGGAGTTGCACGCGCAAAATATATTGAAGAAATCCCCATAAGGATGATGCCAGTAGAACAGAAATCAATGATTATTGGTGGAGGAATCGCGGGAATACAAGCAACTCTAGATCTTGCCAATGAGGGGTTTGACGTATATTTGGTTGAAAAAAACCCCAGTATCGGTGGGAAGATGGCTCAACTAGATAGGACTTTCCCAACCGATGACTGTTCGATATGAATTCTAGGACCTAAAATGCTAGAAGTAGCAAGAAACCCAAAAATTACACTAATAACTTACGCAGAAATAGAGAAGATAGAGGGACACTTAGGAGATTTCAGAGTAACAATTAAGAAAAAACCTAGATATGTTATTGAGGAGAAGTGCAGTGGTTGTGGTACATGTGAAGAGATATGCCCGGTGTTCAGACCAAAAGAGTTTGATGCAAACCTCGGTACTAGAAAAGCTATTTACATACCTTTCCCACAGGCGGTTCCCAAAATAGCCACAATAGATATGGAACACTGCACGAAGTGTCGTCTCTGCGAAAAGATGTGTGAATTTGGTGCGATTGATTGGAACCAAAAAGAGGAAATGATAGACGTAAATGTTGGGACTATTATAGTTACAACGGGCTACGATCAGTATAATCCCGAAGGCAAGTACGGTTACGGCAAATACGAGAATGTTATTACGCAGCTTCAACTTGAGCGGTTACTGGCACCTAACGGACCTACGAATGGTCACTTGGTGAAAATCTCAGACTTGGAGAACCCCGAGAGTATAGTCATGATTCAGTGTGTTGGTTCTAGGGATTTGAATTCCAATCAGTATTGTTCAGATGTATGCTGCATGGTTGCTATAAAAAATGCTAAACTAATCAAACAAGAATATCCAGAAATCGAAGTGACTATCTGTTATATGGACATAAGGTGCGCAGGAAAGGCTTGGGAAGAGTATTATACCAGAGCTAGAGATTATGACATAAAATTCATAAGAGGAAACGTAGCCTCTGTGAGAGAGAACCCTGAAACAAAGAAGTTGATAGTTAGAGTTGAAGACACTCTTAACAGCGAGATAAAAAGGATAGAAACCGATATGGTCGTTCTTTCGGTTGCAATGGTTCCTTCAGAAGATTCTGAAAAATTGGCGAGTGTCCTCAATTTGGATAGAAGTCCTGATGGTTTCTTTAAAGAGAAACACTCTGCACTTAACCCGGTGGACACAAAAATTCCCGGAGTTTATATCGCAGGAGCTGCTCAAGGACCGAAGTCCGTGGCCGAAGCTGTGGCTCAAGCAAGGGGCGCTGCATCAGCAGCGGCGATACCTTTAATCAGAGGTAGATATATGTTAGAGCTGGTATCGGCCACCGTTGATAAAGAACGTTGCAACAAGTGTAGAATGTGCATGGAATCATGCCCAATCGGCGCAATCACAATCAGAGATGACGAAATTGAAATTGATGAGGTGGCCTGTAAGGGTTGCGGTTCTTGTGCATCGATATGCCCCTCTAAAGCGATAACCGTGAGGTTTTACAGACCGAGACAGTTTGAGGCATATATCGATTCTCTATTCGCAACTTAGTCGAGGTGTTACGTGTGAACATGGAATCTGAGACATTTATTCCCAGAATTGCTGCTTTCTTATGCTTGAAGTGAGGATACGGTGCAGCGGACATGGCAGGAACAATAAGAGTTCAATATCCACCATCGATAAGAACTATAAAGGTAAGGTGCCTGGGTATGATCCACCCCGACTTCATACTGAGAACATTATGTAAAGGTGCAGACGGAGTGCTTCTAGTGGGATGACGAATAGGAGAATGCGACTACGAAAGTGGAAACATTGTTGCCACAAAACAGGTCGAATATCTGAAACAGTTATTAAAAAGTATTGGATTAAATGAGAAACGTCTGCAAATCTACTATTGTTCCTCGGCGGAAGGCGTACGATTCGCGGATA
Source organism: Candidatus Jordarchaeum madagascarense (assembly GCA_019056875.1). GTDB lineage: Archaea > Asgardarchaeota > Jordiarchaeia > Jordiarchaeales > Jordiarchaeaceae > Jordiarchaeum > Jordiarchaeum madagascariense. The sequence goes on along the minus strand of DXJA01000457.1, from coordinate 1,119 downwards.
TAGTTACAGAAATGACAGAAAAAATCTCAAAACTGGGACCTAACCCGATTAGAGAAGAAAAAAGCTAAGTAGGATGAATCTCATCAGGTAAACATTTGACTATGAGTTGACTACCCCCTGTAGGCGAGGGGAAGCTGAAATACACCTTTCACGATTAAAAAACATAAGGGAAGCTTCTGACTTGAAGATAAATGACTTTGTAATAGCGAGCAGTAAAGACAAAAAATTATCAGAGAAATTTGGAGGGGGAGCTATACACACAATTCTCCAAACTGCTCTAGAAAATAATTATGTTGAGAAAGTATTATCTTTCCAAGAAAAAAAGGATAGATATGATCTTATTCCGGTAATAATAGAGCAGCCGGACCAGATTGAATCCCTACCTTTTTCCCAATTTAGTGCGTATTATCTTTCAGGTGTAAATAGTGTACCTAAATACCTACAGCAGAACCTGAAAAATTCGGGAAAGATAGCTATAGTCGCAAAGCCCTGCGACGTAAGAGCTATTGTAGAACTGGTAAAAAGGAGCCAAATAAATTTAGAGGATTTAGTGATTTTGGGGGAGGAATGCCATGGTAAGATTTCAACAAAGAAGGTTAAGGAAATCTTAGAGGAAGAGCAGGTGGATACAAGTAAAGTAGCTAATGAAAGATTAAATTATAACAAATACAGTATTATTGTTGATGGTGAAAATCGGAACTATAAGTTGGGGGAAAAGCTGGATTTAGAAGAAAGTTGTAAAAGATGTGCTGAACGCCAACCAAGTGTTTCAGATATTTCTTTCCAAGTTATAGAGGAAGACGATAAAACAAAAACACTTATACACATAAACTCTGAAAAAGGATTAAAACTACTCGAGTCCGCCTCAGGAAAACTAAATATAGAGGGAGCAAATGAAGAAATACTGAATCGTAGAAACAGAAATCTGGATTTAACAAGTTTGCGGGCAGAAAGGTACAAGTCAAAACAATTTAAAAAATTTGATAAAAATTCAGAAAAAGAGGGATATACCCATTTTAGGAATTTACTTGAAAACTGCAGAAAATGCGGAATGTGTATTAGAGCATGCCCAATTTGTGTATGCGTAGATTGTAGTGTGATTAAGAAGAGGAAAGAAAT
>DXJA01000456.1 GCA_019056875.1 Candidatus Jordarchaeum madagascarense | reverse complement strand
TTATACCAAAAAAAATTAAAGGAAGGTGAATGAATGTCTCGAGGAGCATTACTAGCCGGTGTGGCTGGTGGAATAATCGGAGCTATAACCACCGCAATCGGAGTCGCCTGGGGGGTCCTTGCTTTTGCAGCAGTCTTTAGCTTTAACCTCTGGCAATTACTTTTTGGCCTGGATGCTGTGTACATTGCGCTTACTTTAGTAATTGCTATAGGACTGGTTGTCACCTGCATTCTAACGGGAATAGGTTTCTACGGCGTTGGTGAAGCCGGTGGAGGCGGAATGGGAACCGCATGTTTGATAATTGGCATAATATTCGGTTCGGCCGCGGGAATACTCCTACTCGCATCGTTAAGTCCATCCGTGACTACCTGGCTATCTTTGATCTCTGCAATTTGTCTTCTTGTCGCCTTTATCGTTTTTGGCGCTGGCAGTATTAGTATGCGTGAAGTTACTGCGCGTCCGTCAGCTGCGATGGCTGCAGGAATTCTTGCCATAATCGGTGGTGTCTTCGTTTTTGTTTTTGGCATAATAGGTTACGGTTTAATGTTTGTAGCCTTTATACTCTGGGCAATAGTGTTCTACTCCTCTAAGGAGATGTAACACCCCCCACCCTTTTTTTATTATCTTTATATTTGATTCCTTCTTTTTTATTCTCCTTTTTCATGAGGGATGGGAGTAAGACGCATTAAGTGTATGATAAACTTTCATCTTTATTCTTTCTGTGAGGTTTTTAGAGTTCTTATTTTTCCTTCCTTAGTCACTATTCCCACTTGGCGTGCCGGGTTGCCCGCCCAGAACTGATTTGGCGGGATCCTTGTTTTGTAGGCTACTGAGGAAAGGGGAGCAATTACAGTGTTATCTCCGATTTCTACTCCTGGGGATATTACAGAGTACATCCCGATGGTCACGTTTCTCCCCAGTTTAACCTTCCCAATCATTAATTTGCCCCCTACAAAAACGTGGCCAGTAACCAAAGATCCTCCTCCCGCTATGGTTCCCTCTTTGAACTCTACCAAGTAAGGGTCATTAACAATGTGTGCCTGTGTCCCATAGCCCATTTTAGCTTTAAGCATTTTATAAACGAATCCACCGAGAGCAGACATACCGAAAGGCTTAGAACTATAGTGAATAGCAAGTCTGGTACCCACGCTATTAATTAACCAATTTCTAACATTCTCTTCTTTCATGTCCATTTCGTACACCCCTTCTTCAAGAGGTTTTATGGTAACTCGCCCAATTATTAGGAGAACAGCATTGAAGACCCATCGCGCTAGGATAACGTACACTGGAGCTAAGGAAATTATCAAATACCAAGGGACTTCGATGGGAAGAACCTCAAGAAGTAAATAACTTATCCCGATCACAGGCAGAATGGCAACAATTGAAGCGATAGACAAATATAAAAATAAACGCTTAATAAGCCGGGGCGCACCTCGCTCATATTTGATTTTAAGCTCTTCCAGAAAATTATCTTCCATAAATTAACCTCCAATTACTAGAACCAATTGTTTTATACTATAATACGTTAAAAGGCATTAAAGGTTATTATTAAGGTAAAAATTAGATAGTAATACTAGGTTAAAAATCGTTGCATTCACATCTTTGGCAAATTAAGCTAAAGTGTTTCAAAAACGGGAAACGAAATGATAAAGAGAATATTTTGTTATTAGCTTGTTCTCAATTTTTTTCCCATTTCTTAAGAGCGTTAAGCGCCATATATGTTGCCCATTTGCTTTCTTTACCTTTTCCTCAATTTTTACAAACATGTTTGAAACATCTCTGTCAAGTTTCCAGCAGCCATCCTTCAATTGTTTAGACTTTAAAAGGTCGACCGCCTCATTAATTCGGGAATCTTTCACCTCAAGTTCTAAGAGAACATCAAGTATCTCAAGAAAATCTGAATAAATAAAATCATAATGTTAAACCAGATATTGCTTATGAGCTTCAAATAGCACTCGAAGAAGAAAGGGGCTCTAAGAACCTCTATATTTTTTTGGGGCATTGAAGTTAAAGGCCTTAGTTTGATGTCACTTAAAATGTTCGGTAAGATTCTTCCCGCAGCTAAATATGTTGATTTTACATTCAGAGGTGGGAACATTTTTAGTGGAGGAGAATGTTAAATGAGGGCAACAAGATTTCTATGTATATTGGAGACAAGTACCTGAGTTCTATGCTCTTTACACACTCCAAATGTCAAACTGTAGCCGAATATTGATTTTTTATAGTTAAATTTTTAAATTATCTTAGACATCTAAGTTAATAATATGATAGCACTCGGTCACATAGGTACGGGGAATTGGGGTATAACCGTTATGAATATGATGAGTAAGTTTGCAACAATAAAACGTTGCTATGGGCACCAGAACAGAGATTTGATGCCGAAGGGTGTAAAGATTAGTGAAATAAACGATATTATAAATGATAGATCACTGGATGGTATAGTTATAGCTTCTCCGCCAGAAACACATTATAAGTTAGCTAAAAGATGCTTAAAATCTGGCCATAACATATTCGTTGAAAAGCCTATGAGTCTGACTGTAAAAGAAGGTCAGGAATTGGTTGACTTGGCTCGCGTAAACAATTTAATAATAATGGTTGGGTTCATTTACTTGTATTCGGATGAATACATTAGTAAGATAAAAAAAATACGCAACGTTAACAACATTAAATCGTATTTTATGCAGACCGAGTTTAGACATCTTGTACCCTGTCTAATTAACTTAGGTTCACATTTCGTTGCACTCATTCTTGACTTTTACAATGAAAATCCAATTGATGTAAAAGTAGGAGGCGACGATGATGATGCTTTTATTGTCATGGATTTTGGTAGCAAAAACGGGGATGTTTATGCAAGTCGCAAGTCAAAATCTAAAAAAAGAGAAGTAATATTCATGGAAAACGAAAAAATTCTCTATAATTGGGATATATTAAAGATAAATCATGAAGTCGATAATCCGTTGTTGAATGAGTGTAGACATTTTGTGGAATGTTTGAAAAATAACTCAGAACCAAACACTAATGGTTTAATGGGTCTTAAAATAATGAAATTAGTATCCGGGGAATTGCCATGAAAGTAGCTGTAGTAGGCGGAGGAATATTTGGGATAACTATCGCACTTAAGCTGGCCCAATTAGGATATAAAATTGATTTATTTGAAGCGAACGGTAAACTTTTAAGCTGTGCCTCAGCAGTCAATCAGTTCCGAATGCACCGAGGATATCATTATCCTCGCAGCAAAAAAACTATAATAGAAACAAGAGACGGATTTAAGACATTTAAAGAATTTTTCGAAGAATGTTTGTTAGAAAATTTTGATCACTATTATTGCATGGCTAAAATCGGCAGTTTAACTTCACCTGAAGAGTTTATCAAGGTTTGTAAAGAATTAAATCTTGAATATGAAATTACTCATCCACCCGAGGTTGTCAAGA
>DXJA01000455.1 GCA_019056875.1 Candidatus Jordarchaeum madagascarense | reverse complement strand
CAGAATGTAGACTGGTTAAAAATTTTAGATGAGATTTAGATAGCTAGTTTCTTTATCATTTTGACATTTATAATATACTCTATGCTCGGAGGAGGACTTGGATTTTAAAAAGTCGACAAAAATATCTTTATAGTAGCCACGCAAATAAATAAGAGTGTCACATAAACATTCAAACCCAAAAAATGCTTTGTAATTTTTCTATCTACAACAAGTAGCCATCTATAGTCTTCTGGTTCATGAGGAATTTTAAAAGCTGGCTTTTCTTTTCCCATTCTTTCCAAGGTATTTTTAGTTTGTTTTTAATGTGTTGTAAAGCTTCCTCTAAGCTGGTAACTCTCAAGGGATTTTTCCTCATAGCGCTTCTTACCGTTTCGCGGATTACCCAGACGCCTAACGGGACTATGTATCCCGGATGAACCTCTCTAAAGATTATTACCGAGGCTTGTCTTCTTATTCTTGAAAGGTACTCCGCTACGGCGAGTCTTGCGGCGTAGTAAGCACCCGCAACCTTAGAGGCGTAATTCTTTCTACCTGTATAAAATTCATGATCCTGCACAATGACCGGCTCGCATCCCTTAGACAACCATGCGCTGCCCGGATACCACGCCTCGAGTTGCTCAAAACTCCAAGTCCTAGGCGTCATCAATATTAAGAAATGATTGTCAAGATAGCTTTCACTAAAAATCAGATACTCCCCTAACTCTTGATAGTCCTTTATTTCTTCGACCAGTAATTTGCTGGCGACATCGTCTGTTGCTGTTATAGACCATCTTGTGGGCACCAGTTTCCTACTCTTTGAAACCCCTAAAAGACCCGATGAGAGAAGCCTATGAATATAGTTTACTGAAAAACCGTTAGAATAGAGTTCCGCCACCGCATCTAAGGCTTTTAGATCGGTATCCGCGACTATGGAATCAACTCTTCTGGGCACAAAGGGTTCACTCGTTAAAGATATATTCTTCACAGTCGCCATGGGACCCATGGGTTGTGAGTGGCTGTCAAACTCTATTTTTATTCTAGGCTCTCTTTCTAGCACCGCTTCCGCGTCAACCGGTTTTGCAGCCATAGCTATCTCTTGACCCGTTGATAGAAGTCGACTTTCAGAAATTTTCTTTACGTTTATCCTAAAGCTGGTTCTGACCAACATCATTCTATAGTTCACTATCTCGTCAATGGATTTTCCAAACCATCCCTTATCCACATCATCCAAAATTGCACTATTAACGCCAGTTATCGGAGGAATCATGGGCCCTGCAAGCACATTCGGATACCTGTAATGCCCAACGAAGAAGGATGGAGGAGATGAGCCCAATATCTCTTTAGAAAACGTAAGACGTTTAATCGGAAGCGCTGAGTACTGTTTTAAAATAATCGGACATCTGGGCTTACCACAAAGCAACCTCGAACCCTTACAAATTACACAAAGTTCCTTAGTAAAATCAGGTCTTACCATCTGTTTCCCTTATCCTCAAGAAATCATTTTACATAAATAAATTTATATAGTTTACTTAAAAAGTGATACTCACTCGTTAACATGGGGGATAATAATTACAAAACCGGAGTTTATACACATTGAAAACGTGGTTGCGTCAGTAACACTCAACCAGAGAATAGACCTCAAAAAAGTCGTACGCTACTTTCCCAACGTGGAGTACGACCCGAAACAATTCCCCGGACTAATATACCGGCTAGAAAAACCAAAAACAGCCACACTAATCTTCAATTCGGGAAAAATGGTGGTCACAGGTTCAAAAAGCAAGAAGGAAGCAATAGAGGCGGTATATAAAATCGTGGAGCATCTAAAAAAGGCAGACATAGAAATTGCTGGAGAACCCATTATTCGGGTTCAAAATATTGTCGCTTCAGCAAGTCTGGGGGGAGAATTAAACCTAGAAGAAGCTGCAATCAGCCTACAAGACGTGATGTATGAACCAGAACAGTTTCCCGGTCTGATTTACCGAATGAAAAATCCAAAAGTCGTACTACTCTTATTCGGATCCGGACGCCTCGTTTGTGCAGGCGCTAAGAGCGAAGAGGATGTTTACACCGCTATTGATAGTGTTTTGCAGACCTTGCTGGAACTGGGGTTAATAAAGAATTGATGTTCTGGAAAGAAGAAAATTAAGAAGCAGATAATGGTTACATTAAGCTACTTTTAATGTGTGGTCTAATTCGCTTTTATTAAAGGGTGTGTAAAATTTTTTTAAATTGTTTTTAATGAGGTTTTTTAAAGATGAAAATCGATTAGGTGGCGCGGTAAGGTAGGTGTTTAATAGAAATTTTTTTGTGTTAGCGGTTTGAACCGTTATAGCAATTAAGGCTAAATAGCCTTAAAGCAGCTCGTTTTAGAGTGGCGGATTTCTATTTTTTAGTACCTTTTATTTGGGAAATAAAAGGGGGATTAGATCTCGGTGATGATGCCGCCTAGAGCAAAGATTCTCTGTTTCTTGTTTGTTATTTCGCGGTTTAGTTTCATGGCTCTGACCATTAGTCGAACGTAGTTTTTGTCTCTGTCTTCCGGCGTGATTTGCCCGGTCATAAAGTCCATGTCCATTTGTTGGAGTTCCTCTTGTATTTCATTCTTTTCGGTTTTTAGCTGGTCTATTTCTGCTCTGAGCGTGTTTATCTCTTGGGCTTCCTTGGATGTAACCTTCACCGGTTTTATGCTTGGTGCGCCACCTAAAAGGGTTCTGAAGAACGATTTTACTTTTTCTACTATACCCATTTAATACAACCTCCAGTTTTTTACATACCCATAACGGATTTCCTAATTAATTCATAAAGTTTCATTCGATTCATAGGATCAATTGCGACAAGACCATACGTTTCAGTTTCCATAATTTGGCTTACTTTCTCTGGGGTTAAAGCGTTAGGTAAGTCCTGTTTGTTAGCCAGACTGAGGATGTTAGCCTCAGGTTCAACATCCCTGATTAAACGAACGAAGTATCGAGACTTAACCGTGTTCTCCAAAGTGGAATCTGTAACAATAATGATTAGAGAAGCGTCGCGAATGAACTTGTCCCACGTTAACTCGAATCTTTCCTGTCCCGCGAGGTCCCAACATATTAACGACGTGTTTCCGATTTTTGCTCCTTTAACGCCTTTTATTCCCACACCGATTGTGGGGATATGTTCCTTTGGGATTTCTTCCTCTCTTAAGAGTTTCAGAAGGGTTGTTTTTCCTACACCGCTGTAGCCTATCAGCGCTATTTTGAGATAGGTTAAAGTTATTTCATCAGCGATAGATTCGAATTTATCGAAAATTGAGGTTTCACCATTCCATTGGTATATCTCGTTTTGAAATGTTTTTAAGAAGCTGTTTTTTAGCAATTGCAGCTTTTCTTTCATTTCTGATATTACATCACGTTTATCCGCTTCTAGGGTAAATACTATTCCATCTATATTGGAGTAGTAAATCCTCGTGTTTTTTAGATTCATGAATTCTATGTTTCCGTTTAGTTGAAGTTTCGGGACAAGGAGTGCTAGGGAACTTACGAATTCGCTCAGGATTTCGGACGCTACGCTACTTTGTCCATATCTTTTACTGAACATGGATTCTCCGTTGCTATTTAGAATGGACACCTCTCTAATCATTTCATTTATCCTCTACATGGGGTAACTGTCTCTAAGCGCTTTCAAGTGCCATAACAACATTCGCGGGGGCTTAATTTGATCATTGTACTGCTGACCTATTTGCTCCACAAGATATTCAGGGAAAAACGTCATTACTTTAATATCCGTCTTCAATGCTGTATGAGTCCTTTTTTCAATTCTAAGATCCATGGTAAACCCTGCCTTATCCATGGCCTGAAGAATACTGTCCACAACAGATTTTTTCTTATCAAGTAATTTATGAATCTCACCTTTTGGGAGAATGCTTTCCCTTAAAGCAACTAGGATATCGTAGGCGTCTGGATCTGAAAGGATCTTGGTTATTGTTTCCGTGTCGTCAGGTGTCACAATATAGTCTCTAAAAAAGTTCTTAACCTCGTCCATATACTCTGAAGAAACCTCTGCACTCAGTTCTCCTGATCTAGCCTTCTTCACAATTATTCTAGCGGGTACACGGGCTATGAACACATCTCTTATTAGGAAAACGCATTGACTGGGAAGCCCTTCTACCCATTGGGTGGTGACAAGGCCATTTTTGATGAGGGGCGCCAAGAATGAGTAGAGTTCTATTGCCTTCAAATCTAATTTGTGTTTTAACCAGACTTCCAGATCTGATATTGTCGTGTTTCCTTCCTCTATTAATCGCTCGATTATACTGAGTCTAGTGGGGTCTGATAATATAACTCCCATTTTTTGCTCTTCACTAAGGGTTGGGAACCTGGTGAGTTTATTATACAGGTCCTCCAATTCGGCTTTATATTGCTCATTCTCCAATTTTGCAAAAATGTTAGCAGCTATCTCAGCCAAGCCATCCTCATAATCGTCAGCATTCTCCTCAATGGTAAGAAGCAGAGCAACATAGTAATTGACTTCCCATCCGGCGTAGTACGAGGCGACGTTTAGGTTTCCGAGTCTCATTGACATGAATCCGGCGGCTGCTTCACCCATCGCGTGCGCTGTGTATATTTTCATTATCTGGTCTTCTGTGGTTCTTATATCCTCGGGGTACTTTGCTTCTAGAACCGCTCCGAGACGATTGTCCCATCTTACGACAATAATTCCGAAAGGCATAATTAAACATCCTTAATTTTTTTGGTTAAGATTATTATATTATCGTTTCTCTTTATTAACCTTAATTGTGTTTTTAGT